>CAYUDA010000146.1:0-4690 GCA_964443425.1 uncultured Acidimicrobiaceae bacterium | reverse complement strand
ACGTTCTCGTCGTATCCGCATTGCCACACGAGGAGCCAGGTCGCCCCGGCGATCGGGTAGCCGTCACCACCGACGCCCAGGATGTTGAACCGAAGGTCGTCGGGGATCTGGATCCCGTCTGCGGCCGCCGCGGTGGACTCCAGGGTCGGAGTGACCGCGTTGCCGTCGGCGTTGATCATGTCGGCAACCGGGATCCCTGTCTCGATGGCGTAGGACAGCTCGATGTAGCCGATGGCGCCCCGGTTCTGCTGAATCGCGGCCGCCACGCCGTCGTTCTTCTCGCCACCGACCTCCGTCGGTGCCGGCCACTGGATCTCCTTGCCGGCGCCCGGGCCGTTGGCCCATTCGTCGGAGACGTCTGACAGGTAGGTGGTGAAGATGCTGGTCGTGCCGGAGCCGTCGGACCGGTGAGCCACGATGATCGGATCGTCCGGAAGGTCGACACCCGGGTTGAGGGCGACGATGGCATCGTCGCTCCAACGGTCGATGTTGCCGAGGAAGATGTCCGCCAGCGTCGGCCCGTCCAGGGTCAGGGAGTCGACCCCGTCCAGGTTGTAGCCCAGCGCGACGGCACCGAACACGGTCGGGATGTGAACTGCCGCGCAGCCACGGGCATCGGCGGCAGCCGCCAGGTCCTCATCGGAGAGGAAGGCGTCGGAGGCGCCGAAGTCGGTCTGCTGACCGATGAACTGCTCGACGCCGCCTCCGGAGCCGATCGATTGGTAGTTGATCGACACGTCGGGTTGCACGTTGGAGGTGTACTCCCCGATCCACTCCAGGTAGATCGGAGCCGGGAACGAAGCACCGGCGCCGAGGAGATCGGCCGAGAGGGCCATTGACGCCTCGCTCGTCGTCGTGTCGGCCGAGGCGCCGCCCTGGGTTGTGGTGGTGTCTTCGCCGTCCGAACTGCAGGCGGCGGCCAGCAGCGCCAGCACCAGCAGCATCACCACGAAGGATCGCTTCGTCGTCTTCATAGAGGTGGGCTTCCTTCTCTCGCGTTTTCGCTTCGCCGGGCTGACGCGTTCGGCATCAGGCCCCTTCGCCCCAGCAACGTACGAAAGCGACGTGACTCGGATGAGGACCCAACGTGAACTCGGGGTGAATTCTCCCCAAGGGACCCAGAACGGTTCCCCCGAATGGGCATCGTCGCCGCGGTTGCCGGAGGCGAGCAGCGGGCGGGTCTCCTCCCGGACGGCGACGAGCGGCGTTGCTGCGTCGTGGGGGAGGAGGCCGGCCGGGTCGGTGGTGTGGTACCGACCCGGCCGGCATCGGAGGACTTCCCTGTCACTCCTGACCAGAAACCCTGGGGTTCGCTGGCCGTCCGACCGGAGCTTCGCTCCTGTCGTACCCGCAACATAAGCCCCTGAGGTGACTGGGAGCAGGACCCGAGGTGAACTCCAGGTGAATTCTCCCGAGGCGCGGAGAAACCGTTCCTATAGTCCGGTTTGATGCTTGCAGTGACCCTGCTCACGTCCCTCACCGCCATCGTGCTGGCGATCGCGCTGCTGGTGCACCGGCGGCGCCACCGCGCCGTCCTGCTCGCCGTCTCTGAAGCCCTCGGCGACGACCGCGCCGAACCCACCCTGGGAACGCTGCGCTCCGCGGTCGAGGATCACCACCGGCGGATGCGCGCCGTGGAGCATCGGGCCGACACCATCACGGCCGCGGTGGCGGCGGCCGATCTCGGCATCCTGGTGGTCGACGCCGGCGGGAGCATCGTGTACGGCAACCCGGTGGCGATCCGCTACCTCGACGCCCGCCACGGGGACGCCCTCGCCGGAGTGACGCTGGAGCAGATGATCGCCGAGGTGGTCGCCAACGGCACGGAATCCACCCGGAGCCTCGAGGTCTACACGCCGAAGCGGCGCCACCTGGCGCTCCATGCCCTGCCGCTCGCCGATGCCGGCTCGCCGGGCGCCGCCGTGCTGTTCGTCGAGGACCTCACCGAACGGGCCCGGATCCTGGCGATGCGCCGCGACTTCGTCGCCAACGCCAGCCATGAGCTGAAGACACCGCTCGGGGCGCTCCAGATCCTCGCCGACGCCATCGCCGCCTCCGACGACCCGGAGGTGCACACCCGGCTCGTCGGCCGGCTCCGGGACGAGGCGGCCCGCATGACCAACCTGATCGACGACATCCTCGATCTCGCCACCGTCGAGGACAACTCGCCGGACCCGGCACCGGTCCCGCTCCGCAAGGTGCTGGAAGCGGCCCGGGAGAAGACCCGGCTCCTCGCCGAGACCTACCGCATCGACGTCGAGCTCGCCGACGTCGGCGACACGGTGCTCTCCGGAGACGAGCGCCAGCTCGTCTCGGTGGCCAGCAATCTCATCGAGAACGCCATCAAGTACACCCGGGTCCAGGACCCCGACGCCCCCGCATCGGTGTGGATCCGGGGGCACACCGACGGCGACTACGGCGTGTTCGAGGTGGAGGACCACGGGCTCGGCATCCCGGAACGCCACCTCGATCGCATCTTCGAGCGCTTCTACCGAGTCGATCCGGGACGCAGCCGCGACACGGGCGGCACCGGGCTCGGGCTCGCCATCGTCCGCCACGTCGTCCAGAACCACGAAGGAACGGTCGAAGTCGAGTCGCAGCCGGGTGAGGGCAGCGTCTTCCGGGTCAAGATCCCCGTCTGGAGGGAATGACGTGCTCAACGTGCTCATCGTCGAGGACGAACCGTCTTACGTCGAGGCGCTGCAGGTGACACTGGAGGTGGAGGGCTTTCATGTCTCCGCCGCCCTCGACGGCCGCACCGCCCTCGTGCAGTTCCGGTCGTCCCGCCCCGACGTGGTGCTGCTCGACCTGATGCTGCCCGGCCTCAGCGGCCTCGACGTGCTGCGCCGCATCCGGGCCGAGTCGGAGACCCCGGTGATCGTCGTCTCCGCCAAGGACACCGAATCCGACATCGTCGCCGCCCTCGAACTCGGCGCCGACGACTACCTCACCAAGCCGTACTCGGCCCGGGAGCTGGTGGCCCGCATCCGGGCCACGATGCGCCGCGGCGCGACCGCCGAGGAGGACGAGGCAGTGCTGGCGGCCGGCAATGCGGTGCTCGATCCGGGGCGCTATGCGCTGCGGTTGGAGGACACTTCGTTCGACCTCCCCAAGAAGGAGTTCGAGCTGATGCACCTCCTCATGGAACGGGCCGGGAGGGTGGTTCCTCGCGGGGTGCTGCTGGAGGAGATCTGGGGCGCCTACTGGGAGGACTCGAAGACCCTCGACCAGCACATCCGGCGCCTCCGCCGCAAACTGGAACAGGTGGCCGGGTCCCCCCGGATCACGACGGTGCGTGGCGTCGGCTACCGGCTCGATTCGTGACCGAGCGCGACACCCTCGCTTCGCTGGTCGCCGACCCCCGTCCCTTCCTCGACGTCCCCGATCCCCTGCTGCGGCGGCTGGCGGCGTCGGCCTGCGTCAACCACGGCGACGACGCCACCCGAAAACGCCTGGAGGGGATGCTGCGGGACGATCCCGTGGCGGCAGTACGGCGGGAATGCGCCGAGACCCTCGGGACCTTGGCGGCCGCCGCTTCGTTGGGCGCGCTGGTGGCGGCGATCGACGACCCCGAGGTGGGCGTGCGAGAAGCAGCCGTCACCGCCCTCGGCGAAATCGCCGATCCGGTGGTGGTTCCCCGCCTCTTGGAGCTGGCGGCCGGCGACGACGACGTGCTGGTCCGCGAGGCGGCGGTGGCGGCGGCGGGCGCCGTCGGCGACGAGACGGCACTCCCGACGCTGCTGGAGCTGGTGACGGCGGGGCCGCCCCAAGTGCGGCGCCGCTGCGTGGTGGCGCTGTCGGTGTTCGACGGCCCCGAAGTCGAGGAGGCGATCCGGGCCGCCACCGGCGATCGCAACCCGATGGTACGAGAGGCGGCCCTCATGGTGACCGGCGGCCGCAGCGAGTAGGGCTTCAGACGCGGGACCGCCGCATCGCCACGGCCAGGTTGCGGCAGCGAGCTTCCTGACGTCGGGTCACCGACCGCACCACCGGGAGGGCCATGAGCATCGTCGCCGCCATCAGGACGTCACCCGCGATCCACCAGCCGACGACGGTCCGCGCTCCCTCCGGTGTCGAGTCGTCGTATCCGACGGTGATGCTGAGCACCAGCGGAAGGACGATGACCCATGAGAGCCACCATACGGTGATGATCGGTGGCGCCATGTCCGAGCTGGGAGGCGGCGCGTCCAGCGCCGGGGCGCTCTTCGCCCAGGCGTCCCGGATGATGGAGAAGGGCCGCACCAGGTTCAGGTACGGCACGAACCATCCACCGATCGCCCACCCCTGCTTGTATTTCCGCTCCGCCCCGAGGTGGGGAAGGTTGGCGTAGACCCGGTAGAGCCAGACGATCATCATCGCCATGGCGAGCAGGTAGAGCACCAGCCGATAGGTGGAGAGGAGCTGGACCCGCGCCTCGAGGTCGAGGGCCTCCTGCATCGTTCCCCGGTAGGTGCCGGCCGCCAACTCACCGAGGATGCGCCGATAGGACAGGTTATTGACGGCGCCGACCAATCCCACGACGGCCACTCCGGCGAGCACGAACTGGAGGAACATCGTCACGCCCCGCAGATCGCGGAACGAGGACAAATCGGCGCCCTCCAGCAACGACGGTGCGGCCGGGGACGACCCCTCAGGCCGCCCGCCCCGCACCGCCCCGCAGTGGGGACAGACCATGAGCACGGCGCTGAAG
>CAYUDA010000145.1:0-4733 GCA_964443425.1 uncultured Acidimicrobiaceae bacterium | reverse complement strand
CGAGCAGGTGGCGGCGGTCCCGGAGTCGTACACCGGCAAGTTCCTGCGCGAGGTGCTGCCCGGTTGAGGCGACGTGGTGCACCGGTCGGGGGCCCTCGACCGGTACCGTGGCGTTCGACTCCACGCCGGAGGTCTCAGGTGAACCAGCAGAACGGCGGGGCTCCATTGCTGTCGCCGGCCTTCCTGAAACGTCGGCTCCCGGCCGCGTTGCTCATCGCCGTCGCCTTGGCCGTCGTGGTCTCGGTGATCATGTGGGAGAGAGGCACCGGGCCTGCCGATGCGCCGGGTGGTGACTACCCGGCGTTCTACGGGGCGGGCCGGATCGTGCTCGACGGCGACCTCGCCGACCTCTACTCCCTCGAGCGTCAGGCGGCCGCCCAGGAGGGACTCTTCGGCGACGACGAGCCGGGATCTGCCTGGTACTTCGCCTACCCGCCGCAACTCGCCGTCGCCTACGCCCCGCTCGCCGCCGTACCGTATGGCTGGTCCTACCTGCTGCATACCCTCCTCATGGCGCTCGCCCTCGTGGCGGCGGTACTGCTGATGCGCCCGATGGTGCCGTGGCTGGAAGGGCGCGTGCTCCTCGCGGTGGCGGCGGCGCTGGCATTCTGGCCCATGTTCCGCGCCGTGACCGGCGGTTCCAACCCGGCCCTCACCGGGCTGCTGATCGTGGCGGCCTGGCGGCTGGTGCACGACCGGCGGCCCTTCCTCGCCGGCCTGGTGCTGGCGCTCCTCTGGTACAAGCCTCAGTTCGCCCTTCCGCTGCTCGGGCTCTTCCTGGTGGCACGCCGCTGGCGGGTGATCGCCGGGATGGCGGCAGGGACGGTGCCCTTCTACCTCTGGGGCGCAGCGCTCCTCGGCTGGGGGTGGGCGGGCGACTGGTACGACATCGCCGGCTCCTTCGGGCGTCTCGACGCCGCGGTCAACGGGCACTCGGCCATCTCCTGGCTCGGGTTCCTCCAGAACGTGCTCGGGGTCGACAGCTCGATCGCGGCGGCGCTCGGGTGGGGCCTGGCCGCCGTCACCGCTCTGCTGCTGGCGGTGGTGTGGGCGCGCCGCGGGCGCGGCAGCCTCGACGGGGCGCTGGCACTGGCCGTTCCCGGGATCCTGCTGGTGTCGCCACATGCGATGACCCACGAGAGTGCCATCGTGCTGATCTCGGTGGCGATCGTGCTGCAGCGGGGTGGCACGGCGCGATCGATGGTGGCGGTCGTGTGGCTGGTGGGACTGGTGTCGGCCTTCATCCGCGAGCTGGGGTTCAGCCCCGGCCTGGCCCTGCTGGTCATCGTGGCCGGCTGGGCTGTGCTGGCCTTCCGGGACGAATTCGTGGGCACAGGCGACCCGGCGGCGGTGGCGCCGTGAGCAACGACTGGGAACGTCTCGCCCCATGGTGGCTCGGTGAGGTCACTTCCGATCCCGTGTACCGGGAGCAGGTCCTGCCTCTGGCCCAGGACCTGCTCGGCGAGCCGGCCGGCCCTGTCCTCGATCTCGGGTGCGGGGAAGGACAGCTGCTGCGGGCGCTTGGCACACCCGACGCGGTGGGATGCGACGTCAGCATCACCCTGCTGCGCCATGCCCGGCGCACCAACCCGGTGGTGCGGAGCCGGCTTCCCGATCTCCGTTGGGCCCGGTCCGGTGTCTTCACGGCGGCGTGCGCGGTGCTGGTGCTCGAACACCTCCCTACTCTCGACCTGTTCGCCGAGGCCCACCGGGTGGTGGCGCCTGGCGGGGCCCTGGTGGTGGTCATGAACCACCCCGCCTACACACCCCCCGGTGCCGGGCCGATCATCGACCAGAGCGACGGCGAGGTGCTGTGGAGGTGGGGGCGGTACTTCGAGGAGGTCGCCGGGTCGGAACCGGCGGGAGAGAGCGCCGTGGTGTTCCATCACCGGCCGCTCGGCACCATCCTCACCACGGCGGGCGAGTCCGGGTGGGCGCTGCGGCGCTTGGTGGAAGAGGGTCTCGCCCCCGAGACCGTCCTCCGCGATCCGGGTTTCACCGGGCAAGAACAGATGCCGCGACTGCTCGGCGCCCGTTGGGAGCGAGGCTGATCGGCGCTGCAGCTCAAGTTCCGGCCTCAAGGCACGGCCGCCTTTTGCCGATGCTGACAGGAGATTTCGCGCGGTGAACGGAGGACGAATGCAGGCGCATCTCGTGGCATACGAGTACGGGGCCGGGGCAGCCTGGGGATACGTGCTCGCCGACACGGTAGAGGAGATCGAAGACCTGCTCCCCGAGGTCGACGTGCACATCGTTCCGCCGCTGTGGATGAGCATGGACGACATCCATCGGCTGCGGGAGCACGTCACCGTCGAACTGACCGGCGACGACTGCCTCGATCGGATCCTGGAGGGCAACAAGCGCCTCTCCATGGCGCTGGCCTCCTGACCTCGACGACGTCTGTCGTGGTGGAGACGCCGCTGTGGGGCGTCGGCGCGTGGCCCAACCCCAGGTAGCATCGACCTTGCATGGTGCGCCGCCCTCCCACCTCGTCGATTCCCGACACCCCCGGCGTCTACTCCTTCCACGGAGGAGCCGGCGCCGTGCTCTACGTCGGGAAGGCGAAGTCGCTGCGGAAACGGCTCGCCAACTACTTCGCTGCGGATCTGCCGCCCCGCACCAGGGCCATGGTGGACGCCGCCGACCACGTCGAGTGGATCGTCACCGACTCCGAGGTGGCGGCGTTGATGCTGGAGTACACCCTCATCCAGAAGCATCGTCCCCGCTTCAACATCCGGCTCAGGGACGACAAGAGCTTCCCCTACCTGGCCCTCACCCGCTACCAGGAATGGCCCCGCGTGATGGTGATGCGGGGCAAGCGCCGTAAGGGTGTCCAGTACTTCGGTCCTTTTGCCCACGCCTACGCCATCCGCCAGACCAGGGACCTGCTGCTGCGGACCTTCCCGGTGCGGTCGTGCACCGATGCCAAGTTCCGGCGTCACGTGAACTTGGGGCGGCCCTGCCTTCTCTACGACATCGAACGCTGCTCCGGTCCGTGTATCGGGGCGGTCACCCCGGAGGAGTACGCCGCCCACCTCGACGGGATGGCCGCCTTCCTCGGCGGCGACAGCAACGACATCGTGTCGCGGCTCCGGGAGGAGATGGCGGCGGCGGCCGAGGTGCAGGAATACGAGCGGGCCGCCCGCCTCCGCGATCAGATCGCGGCCGTGGAGCGCGCCCTGGCCCGCCAGGAGCTGGTGAGCGACCGCCCCGAGACGTTCGACCTCGTCGCCATCGAGGAGGACGAGTTGGAGGCGGTGCTGCTGGTGCTCAACGTGACCCGGGGCCGGGTCACGGGTCGTTCCTTCACGGTGATCGACCGGGTCGAGGACGTGACGTCGGCCGAGATGGTCGGCATCATGCTCGCCCAGCTCTACGGGTCGGAGCGCCCCCCGCCGCTGGTGCTGGTGCAGCAGTTCCCCGACGAGCCGGAGATGTGGGCCGAGTGGCTGCGGATGCGGCGCGGCTCGAAGGTGGCGTTACGGGTGCCGCAGCGGGGCGTGAAGCGCCGCCTGATGCAGACCGCCCGTGCCAACGCCCGCGAAGAGTTCGCCCGGCACCGGCTGAAGCGCAGCTCGGACCACAACGCCCGGGCCCGGGCCCTGCGCAGCCTGCAGGAACATCTCGACCTCCCCGTGGCGCCACTGCGGATCGAGTGCTACGACATCTCCACCATCCAGGGGCGCGACACGGTGGGTTCGATGGTGGTTTTCGAGGACGCCCTGCCCCGTAAGTCCGACTACCGGCGGTTCAAGGTGCGCACGGTGGAAGGGCAGGACGACTTCGCTGCCATGGAGGAGGTGCTGCGGCGGCGCTTCACCGCCTACCTGGCGGAGCGGGACCGTCCAGCCTCCGAGGCCGGCAAGTTCGGTTACCCACCGTCGCTGGTGGTCATCGACGGGGGAGCGGGCCAGCTGGGCCGGGCCGTCAAGGTCCTCGACGAGCTGGGGCTCGACATCCCGGTGGTGGGTCTCGCCAAGAAGCTGGAGGAGGTGTACCAGCCCGGCAGGGACCAGCCGTTGCTGATCCCACGCGGGGCGGATGCCCTCTACCTGCTGCAGCAGGTGCGGGATGAGGCCCACCGTTTCGCCATCACCTACCATCGCACGTTGAGGAGCAGGCGCATGATCGATTCCATCCTCGACGACGTGGCCGGCATCGGCCCGGAACGCAAGCGGCGTCTGCTGCGCCGTTTCGGATCCTTGAAGCGGCTGCGGCAGGCTTCCCGTGAGGAGATCGCGGAGGTGGTCCCGGCCGGGGTGGCCGCCGAGCTGCGCGCCGTACTCGGCGGCGAGGGCGGCGGGGCGGGGCAGCCGTGACCGACTCGCGGGCCGTGATCGTCACCGGGATGTCGGGAGCGGGCAGGTCCCAGGCTGCCAAGGTGCTGGAGGATGTCGGCTACTTCGTGGTGGACAACCTCCCGATTCCCCTCATCGGCGAGGTAGTGGACCGGGCGGGAACTCCCGAGGGCAAGGAGGACAAGCTGGCGGTGGTGGTCGACACCAGAGGCGGCGTCACCTTCGAAGATCTCGACCTCGCGGTACGTGGTCTGCTGGGGCGCGGGGTGCGTACCACGGTGCTGTTCATGGACGCCGACGACGAGGCTCTCATCCGCCGCTTCGAGGAGACCCGCCGCACCCATCCTGTCCCCCACGGTTCCCTGTCGGAGAAGATCGCCTACGAGCGGGAGGCCTTCCAGGACATCCGGGCATGGCCGACGTCATCATCGACAC
>CAYUDA010000144.1:0-4744 GCA_964443425.1 uncultured Acidimicrobiaceae bacterium | reverse complement strand
CGTCGAACGCTTCGTCGCCGAGTCCCACAAGGACCTGGAATCCCGGGCCTCGGTCTCGACCTGGCTCCCCATCCTCATCGAGCGCTTCACCCGGGACCGTCTCAAGGCGCTCGCCCGGGTGGAGGGACTCTCCGGCGACACCAAGCCCTCCGTGCTTTTCCTTTGCGTCCACAACGCCGGCCGCTCCCAGATGGCCGCAGGGTGGCTCCGCCACCTCGCCGGCGACGCCGTCGACGTCTACTCGGGCGGCTCCGACCCCGGATCCGACATCAACGCCGCCGCGGTCGAGGCGATGGCCGAGGTCGGCATCGACATCCGCTCCGAGTTCCCCAAGCCGTGGACCGATGAGATCGTGCGGGCCGCCGACGTCGTCGTCACCATGGGCTGCGGCGACGCCTGCCCGCTGTTCCCCGGCAAGCGCCACGAGGATTGGGAGCTGACCGATCCCGCCGGCCAGCCGCTCGAGGTGGTCCGCACCGTGCGCGACGACATCGAGCAGCGGGTCCGCACCCTCATGGAGAGCCTGGACGTGCCGGCCCGGGTGTGACCACCCGGCCGGCTCAGCCCAGAAGCAACGGATCGAGCGCCATGGCGAGGAACAGCACCGCGAGGTACACGTTGGAGTAGCCGAAGAACCGCATCGCCTCCCCCGGGTCGCGCCGCAGCCGCCAGGTGCCGAAGACGAGCCACGCCCCCAGTCCTGCCGCCGCCGCCAGGTAGAGCCACCCCACCGCACCGGTGGCCGGGAGCAGCAGCGACACCCCCACCAGCACGACGCTGTAGGCGAGGATGTGGTCGAGGGCCCGTTCCACCCCCACCACCACCGGCAGCATCGGGACGCCGGCGGCGACGTAGTCGTCCCGGTAGCGGATCGCCAGCGCCCAGAAATGGGGCGGCGTCCAGAAGAACACGATGGCGAACATGACCCAGGCCGGCAACGCCAGCGTGCCGGTCACCGCCGCCCACCCCACCAGGGTCGGAACCGACCCGGCGGCGCCGCCGATCACGATGTTCTGGGTCGTGCTGCGCTTCAACGCCATCGAGTAGACGAGCACGTAGAACGCCAGCGCCGCGGTGGAGAGCAGGGCGGCGAGCAGGTTCACCGTGAGCCACAGCCAGGCGAACCCGGCGACGCCAAGCAGCATCCCAAACCCGAACGCGGCCCGCTCCGAGACCCGTCCGGTGGGCAGCGGCCGGCGCCGGGTGCGGGCCATCACCCGATCGATGTCGCGGTCGATCACCTGGTTGATGGTGTTGGCGCCGCCGGAAGAGAGCGTGCCACCAATCAAGGTGGCGAGCACCAGCCAAGTGTCGGGCCAGCCACCGGCGGCGACCACCATGGCGGGCACGGTGGTGGTGAGCAGCAGCTCGATGATCCGCGGCTTGGTCAACTCGAGGTAGGCCTTCGCCTTCTGCGGGAACGTCGCCGGACGCGCCAGCGGGTCCGTGATCCGGACCTGGGGAGTGCTCATGCCCGATCCTCGACAGGATGATGCGACGCCGGCTCCCGCCCCCTGAGCGCGGCCGGCACCGCCAGGACCCGGGCTCCCAGCAGCACGAACAGCACCCACAGGGCGTCGGCGGCGAGCAGGTGCACGATCTGGGCTTCGAGCGGAGTCAGCAGCGCGATGTTGGCGATCCCGATTGCGAACTGTGCCCACACCAGCACCTGCACCGAACGGGCCAACCTCCGCACCATCGGGCCCCCGAGACCGGCCAGGCGCCCCGCCAGGACATAGACGGCGATCCCGCCGGCGATGGCGACGAGGGGATGCACGGTGCGGAGGCGGAGCAGGAACGGTGCCGCCGAACCGAACTCGGCGCGGATGCCGCCCACCACCGATTCCGCCTCGTGCAACGTGTCGGCGAGGGCGTTGAGCGCCCCGGAGGCGGCGACGGCGAGGATGATCGCAAGGCCCCCCAGCACGCGGCGGTCCCACGGTCGCTCCAGGTGCACCCCGAAACCCTCACCGCCTGCGGCGAAATGGGCCACCAGAGCGAGGGCGCCGAGCAGCAAGAACGTGTTGGTGAGGTGGAGCGGCACCACGAACGCTCGCCCGATCGAGGCGTTGGTGTCGACCCACCCGAAGACCACGAGCGACGCTCCGATCAGCGACTCGATCACGAAGAGCGTCAGCGCCACCCACAGGGTACGGCGGACCCGGTGGTGGCTCGGAAAGAGGCGCCGAGTCCACACGATGAGCACGACGATGGCGACCGCCAGCGCCACCGTCGTCAACCGGTGCGTGAATTCGATGAGCGTCTCCGAGGTGGCCGTGAACGGGATGATGTGACCCCGGCAACGCGGCCAGGTCTCGCCGCAGCCGGCGCCCGAACCGGTGGCGCGCACCACCGCGCCGCCCAGGATCACCACGACGGTCAACGCCAAGACGCTCCATGAAAGGACTGCGTAGGCGCGGGGGGATGGGGCGTCGCGCGGGACATCTGCCATACCGGAAGGCTACCCTTGGGGCCGGCTCATCAGTGTGACGGGCCAATCGATACGGAACGAGCAAAGCGGCCGACCGGATTCCGGCCGGCGAATGTCCGGGGAGCGGGCGGGAATCCGCCGGTTCTCAGGCATTTGGTCGTGTAGCTTGTTCCGGTGCCGACTGTGGAGAGGCACACACAAGACAAGGACCCTTTTTGGAGGCACCCCATATGAGATCATTTGCGAAACGATCGCGATTGGTCGTGATCCTCGCCCTCTTTGCGCTCATCGCAGCGTCCTGCGGGAGCAGCACCGAGGACACGACGACCACGACGAGCGCGGCGACCACGACGACGACCACGGAAGCGACCCCGGCCGAGACCACCACCACCGTGGGTGAGGTAATGATCCCCACGGAGCTGACCGGTCTCAACGTCGTCGACGACCTGACCTTCACGGTCGAGTTCTCGGAAGCCGACCCGGAGTTCCCGTTGAAGCTGGCCTATGCGGCCTACTTCCCACTTCCGAGCGTGGCGTTCGACGATCCGGCCGCCTTTGAAGAGCAGCCGATCGGCAACGGTCCGTTCGAGATGGCGGGTACGTGGGAGCACGACGTCGAGGTCCCGTTGCAGAAGTACGCCGACTACCAGGGACCGGATCCGGCCCAGGTCGACAACCTGTCGTTCATCATCATCGATGACCTCAACACGGCCTACAACGAGGTGCGGGCCGGCAACCTCGACGTTCTCGGACCGTCGTTGCCGACCGAGCAGATCGCGACGGCTCCCGCCGAGTTCGGCGACAACTACGGTCAGTCGTCCTCCACGTCGTTCACGTACTTGGGCTTCCCCCAGTACCTAGAGGGATTCACCACCGATCACTGGCGGGCCCTCTCGATGGCGATCGACCGGCAGCTGATCGTCGATCAGATCTTCGCCGGCACCATCGTGCCGGCGTATTCGCCGATCCCGCCGATCTTCGCCGGTGCCCGTGAGCACGTCTGCGACAACTGGGACTACAACCCGGAGCAGGCGAAGGCATTGTGGGACGCGGCCGGACCGATCAACGACATCACCGTCTGGTTCAACACCGGTGGCGGCCACGAAGAGTGGGTCGAAGCGGTATCGAACATGTGGAAGAACACCCTCGGCATCGAGAACATCACGTTCGAGTCGATGGAGTTCTCCGAGTACCTGCCGCTCCTGGACGACAAGAGCGCCACGGGTCCGTTCCGCCTCGGTTGGGGCCAGGACTACCCGTCGCCGCTGAACTTCCTCGAGCCGCTGTACGCCTCGTACTTCGAGCCGCCGGTGGGCTCGAACGACACGTTCTACGAGAGCGCCGATTTTGACGCAGCTCTCGCCCAGGGCAAGGCGGCCGTGGCAGCGAGTGGTCAGCTGGCGGACGGCATCCCGTTCTACCAGCAGGCGGAGGACATCCTCTGCGCCGACGCGGCGATCGCACCGATCTACTACCGGACCAACCAGTTCGTGTACACCGACAGCACCCACGACGTGTTCTACGACTCCTACAGCGACCTGGGCATGACCAAGGTGACGGCCGACGACGGTCTCGTCACGGTGCAGCTGTCCGAGCCGGAGCACCTGTTCCCGACGAACTCGAACGAGTCGAACGGGATCCACGTGCTGCGCGCCCTGTTCACCGGCCTGGTGCAGTACGACGCCGAGACCAACGAGCCGTTCAACGCCAACGCCGAGTCCATCACGTCCGACGACGGCGGCCTCACCTGGACCATCGTGCTGAAGCCGGGCTGGACGTTCCACAACGGCGACCCGGTCACGGCCCAGTCGTACGTGGACGCCTGGAACTACGGCGCCTACGGGCCCAACGCCCAGCAGAACAACTCGTTCTACGCCAACATCGTCGGCTACGCCGACATGAATCCGGTGGACGAATCGGCCGGCTAGCCGTCCCGTCCCATCGATCGAGGAAGGGCGCCCCGCGGGGCGCCCTTCCTGCGTCCACCGGATCGATCGACTAGATTCCTACCACCCTTGACTCGGTGAAGGAGGCATTGGTTGGGGCGGTACCTGATTCGAAGGATCCTCCAATTCATCCCGGTCTTCCTCGGCGCCACCCTCCTCATCTTCGTCATGGTCTGGGCCATCCCGGGTGACCCGATCCGGGCCCTCGCCGGCGACCGGGTCATGGCCCAGAGCGTCCAGAACGAGCTGCGGGACCGCTACAACCTCGACGATCCACTGCTCGTCCAGTACGGCAAGTACATCAACAACGTGTTCCACGGCGACTTCGGCGAGGACTTCCGGGGCCGCCCGGTGTGGGACCTGATGA
>CAYUDA010000143.1:0-4775 GCA_964443425.1 uncultured Acidimicrobiaceae bacterium | reverse complement strand
GACCGGAGCGGGGAGTGGCTGTACCGGGCGCTGTACCGAGCCGGGTTCGCCAACCGGCCCACCTCCACCGGCCGGGGAGACGGCTTGCGGCTTGGTGGCGCCTGGGTGACCGCCCCGGTGCGGTGCGCCCCACCCGCCAACCGGCCCACCCCGGCCGAACGTGACGCCTGCGCCGCCTGGTTCCGGTCCGAACTGGCGCTGCTGGAGGAGGCTCGGGTGTTCCTCTGCCTCGGGACCTTCGCCTACCAGTCGCTGTGGCGGGCTCTCGCCGCCTCCGGCGAGGACCTGCCGCGTCCCCGTCCCGCCTTTGGTCACGGCGTCGAGATCTCCCTGCCAGGGGCGATCTCGGTTCTGCTCAGCTACCACCCGAGTCAGCAGAACACCTTCACGAGACGCCTCACCGAGGACATGCTGGACGCGGTGATGGGTCGGGCGGCCGCCCTCGTGGGAGGCTGACGGGTCCCGCTGCCGGTGCGCCGAGGGCCGGTTCCCCTAGGGCTGACGAGGCGGTAGGCTCAGCCCCCCGCGACACGGAGCAGGGACACCCTTGGCACCTCTCGAATCGAAGCCCTTGACACGCGCCGGCGACGCCGAACCCGACTGGGTCGCCGCCAGACGCGCCGATGCCGCCGAGCGGTACGCCACACTCTCGATGCCGACCTCGCGTGAGGAGCTGTGGCGCTACGTCGACCTCGATTTCGCCATCGAGGACTTCGCCGTGGCCGACGCTCCCGGAACCCCCCTCACCGCCGCCGACCACATCGCGTCCTTGGGAGAGGTGGCGGGACGTGCCACCGTCATCGACGGCTTCACGACCGAAGCCGAGGCCGCCGGGCCGGTGACCGTCGCCCCTCTCGCCACCGCCGTGGTGGACCACGCCGCCGTGTTGCGCTCCCGCCTCGGTACCGGCACCCCCTCCGACCTCGACAAGTTCACCGCCGCCCACTACGCCTTCCTGCGCGACGGCGTGCTGGTACACGTCCCGGAGCGGACCGAGGTCGGCGCGCCCTTGCTGATCGACGTTCAGTCCGCGACGGGGGGGACCGTGTCGTTCCCCCACCTCACCGTGGTGCTGGAGCCCTCGTCGGCGGCGTCGCTCGTGCTGCTGTACCGATCGGCGCCCGACACCCCCGCCCTGGCTGTTCCCCACCTCGAGACGTGGGTGGGCGACAACGCCCGCCTCCGGCTCACCGTGATCCAGGAATGGGGTTACGGCACCAGCGCCGTCGCCGAGACCCGAGTCGCGGTGGGACGCGACGGCAACCTCGTGCTCGGCGAGGCCGGCCTGGGAGCCAGGCTGTCACGGTTCCGCCTCGCCGTCGACCTGGAGGGAGCGGGCTCGTCCGCCGAGGTGCTGGGGGCCTACTTCGGGGAGCAGCAGCAGGTCCTCGACTACCGCTACACGATGCACCACGCCGGTACCAACACCAGCAGCAACATGTTCCTCAAGGGAGCCGTCGAGGACGAGGCACTCTCGGTCTTCACCGGGATGATCCGCATCGACGAGACCGCCCAGCGCACCGACGCCTTCCAGACCAACCGCAACCTGATCCTCTCCAACGGGGCGTCGGCCCAGTCGGTTCCCAACCTCGAGATCCTCGCCAACGACGTGCGCTGCGGCCATGGTTCGACGATGGGGCCGCTCGACGACGACCAGCGCTACTACCTGATGAGCCGGGGACTCGACCGGGAACGCGCCGATCGCCTCCAGGTGCGCGGCTTCTTCGAACAGGTGCTGGCGCGCTTCCCCGAACCCTCCGCGATCGATCCGGTGCGTCGCTCCATCAACCGCAAGTACGTCGCCGCCCAGCGCGAAGGGAGGGTGTGATGGACCGGGTCCGGATCGCGGCTCTCACCGATCTCCCCGAGGGCCGTGGGATGCGGGTCGAAATCGGCGAGCATCGCATCGCCTTGTTCCGGGTCGGCGACGACGTGTACGCCATCGGCGACCGCTGCACCCACGCCGAGGCGTCCCTCGCCGAAGGTGAGGTGTTCGACACCGAGGTGGAATGCCCCCGCCACGGGTCCGCATTCGACCTGCGCACCGGGAAGCCCGGCGCGCTGCCGGCGACCCGCCCGGTGCCGGTCTACCCGGTCGAGGTCGTCGACGGTGAGGTCATGCTCGCCCTGGCGCCGGAGGTGGCGACATGACGGCGGCGCTGGTGGTGGACGGGGTCACGGCAGGGCTCGGCGACCTCCAGATCCTCAAAGGCGTCGACCTCGAGGTTCCCTTCGGCGAGATCCACGCCCTGATGGGACCCAACGGGTCCGGCAAGTCGACCCTGTGCCACGTGCTCATGGGCAAGGCCGAGTACGAGGCAGCCGGGTCCGCACTCATCGGCGGCGTCGAGATCATGGGCAAGCCGGTGGACGAACGGGCCCGCGCCGGCCTGTTCGAGGCGTTCCAGTACCCGGTGGAAATCCCCGGGGTGAGCCTCGACGACCTCGTCACCGAGATGGGAGCAGAGGCCGGCGACGGTTTCGCCGCCCGGCTGGAGGCGGCATCGGACAGCCTCGGCATGGACCAGTTCCGCAGCCGGGCCGTCAACAGCGGCCTGTCCGGTGGGGAGAAGAAGCGGTCCGAGATGTTCCAGCTCGCCGTTGCCGACCCCAAGGTGGCGATCCTCGACGAGATCGACTCCGGACTCGACATCGACGCGGTGCGGGAGGTGGCGTCCATGGTCGAGGCGCTGCGCTCCGATCGCATCGGGGTGCTCATCATCACCCACTACAGCCGCATCCTCCGTTACATGAACCCCGACCGGATCCACGTCATGATCGACGGCCGGGTGGTGCGCAGCGGCGGCGCCGACATCGCCGAGGAGCTGGAGGCCAAGGGCTACGACGAGGTGCGGCGCGAGCTGGGCCTCGCCACGGCGGAGCCCGGGAGCGACGATCCCTTCACGGAGCTGCCCTGAGGGAAGCGGATGCTCCGCCGCCGGGCAGGCGATCACGAGAGCGGGAGCCCGCGATGACCGACCGGGAGGCAACCCGGCAAGGCGACGACTCCGACCACGGGCGACTCGCCGACCTGATCGCCGGGGCGAGCCGGATCCTCGTGTTCACCGGCGCCGGGGTCTCCACCGCCAGCGGGATCCCCGACTACCGCGGGCCCCACGGGGTCTGGAGGACCCGCACCCCGGTGCTCTACGAGGACTTCCTGCGATCCGACGTGGCGCGGCGCCGCTACTGGCAGGAGAAGCTCGAGGACCGGGAGCAGTTCGGTGAAGCCCGGCCCAACGCGGTGCACCACGCCGTCGTCGATCTGGAACGGGCCGGCCGGCTCGAGATGGTGGTCACCCAGAACGTCGACGGCCTCCATACCGCAGCGGGTACCTCGCCCCGGCGGCTCGTCGAGATCCACGGCACCACCCGTGAGGTCGAGTGCCAGCGCTGCGGCGCCCGCTCCGATCCCGCTCCGCATTTCGCCCGTTTTGCTGCCACCGGTGAGCCACCCCGCTGCGACTGTGGCGGCTACCTGAAGCCGGCCACGGTCAGCTTCGGACAGGATCTGCGGCCCGGCGACCTGGCACGGGCGCTCGTCGCCGCCGATCGCTGCGACTTCGCCGTCGCCCTCGGCTCGACTCTGTCGGTGCAGCCGGCGGCGTCGATCCCGCTGCGGGCCGCCGGGCGCGGCATCCCCTACGTCGTCGTCAACCGGGGAGCCACCGACCACGATCGTCGCGACGAGGTGTGCCTCCGCATCGAAGGCGACGTCGACGAGATCTTCCCGGCCGCGGTGAGAGCAGCGCTGGCACGGCCTCGAAAGGCGCCGCGGCCTAAGCTCGGATGATCTCAGGTCGCCGATCCCGAGGGGTTGATGATGCGCACCGAACGTGACTCGATGGGCGAGGTCAAGGTTCCCGACGACGCCCTTTACGGGGCCTCGACCCAGCGGGCGGTCGAAAACTTCCCGATCTCGAATCTGCGGTTCAGTCGCCGCTTCATCTGGGCGCTCGGGCTGCTCAAGGGGTCGGCGGCGCGGGTGTCCGGGCCGGCCGGCTACGTCGACCCCGCCAAGGCGGAGGCGATCGCGGCTGCCGCCGACGAGGTGCGGGACGGGGCCCTCGACGACCAGTTCGTGCTCGACATCTTCCAGACGGGATCGGGGACTTCCACCAACACCAACGCCAACGAGGTGATCGCCCACCGGGCGGGGGAGCTCCTCGGCGGCGATCGGGAGGCGCGACTGGTGCATCCCAACGACCACGTCAACTTCGGCCAGTCCTCCAACGACGTGATTCCGGCCGCCATCCACGTGGCCGCGGTGGCGGCGATCCGCCAGGACCTGATCCCGTCGCTGCAGGGACTCGGCGACGCCCTGGCGGCGAAGGCGACCGAGTTCGCCGACGTCGTCAAATCCGGGAGGACCCACCTCATGGACGCCACCCCGGTGACCTTGGGGCAGGAGTTCGGCGGGTACGCCACCCAGGTCCGCAAGGGGGTGGATCGCCTCGAGAAGGTGCTCCCCGAACTGGAGGAACTGGCGCTGGGCGGCACCGCGGTCGGGACCGGCCTCAACGCCCCGGAGGGCTTCGCCGCCGCGGTCATCGCCGACATGGCTCGTATCACGGGATACCCGCTCCGGGAGGCCGACGACCACTTCGAGGCCCAGGCCGCCAAAGACGCCGCCGTCAACGCCTCGGGAGCCCTCAAGACGGTGGCGGTTTCGCTGTTCAAGATCGCCAACGACCTGCGCTGGCTCTCCAGCGGCCCTCGCACCGGCATCACCGAGATCCGGCTCCCCTCCCTCCAGCCCGGGTCGTCGATCATGC
>CAYUDA010000142.1:0-4825 GCA_964443425.1 uncultured Acidimicrobiaceae bacterium | reverse complement strand
GGAAGGACGAGGTGACCATGGACGAGGTCCTCGCCATGATCATCATTGGCAAGCTTCCGGCTGAGGTCACCAAGTCCGAGCTGGAGGAACTGCACGGCTGAGGTTGCGGTAGGCGCCGGACCAGCCCTGGTCGACAATTCGTTCGTCCCCCTGACGGCAGGTGCTTTCCTGCGGCATCTTCGATTCGCCGGCCCGGCGGCCAGGTACGATGCGGTGCGGAGGCGGGCCGTCGGTATCCCCTCGTCTCCACCCGATCCCACCTGGAGGAGGATGTGACCGCCAGAGCCTCGATGTCGATCGACCCCGGCGCGGTGATCGCCCCGGTGAACCGCCGCACATTCGGTTCGTTCGTCGAACACATGGGACGTTGTGTCTACACCGGCATCTTCGAGCCGGGTCACCCGACGGCCGACGAGCACGGCCTCCGCAGCGACGTGCTCGACTTGGTGCGAGAGTTGGGGGTCACCATCGTGCGCTACCCGGGAGGGAACTTCGTCTCCGGCTACCGGTGGGAGGACGGGGTGGGCCCGGTCGAGGACCGTCCGGTGCGTCTCGACACCGCCTGGAAGTCGATCGAATCCAACACCTTCGGTCTCGACGAATTCGCCACCTGGGCCGCAAAGGCGGGCGCCGAGGTGATGATGGCGCTCAACCTCGGCACCCGCGGCATCCAGGAAGCGCTCGATCTGTTGGAGTACGCCAACCATCCCGGGGGCACCACCCTCTCCGATCGACGCCGCAGCCACGGCCACCCCGAGCCCTACGGGATTCGCACCTGGTGCCTCGGCAACGAGATGGACGGCCCATGGCAGCTCGGTCACAAGACCGCCGACGAGTACGGACGGCTCGCCACCGAGACGGCACGGGCGATGCGCATGGTCGATCCCGACCTCGAGCTGGTCGCCTGCGGCAGCTCGGGAGCCGGGATGCCCACGTTCGGGACCTGGGAGGAGACGGTCCTGGAGCACGCCTTCGACCAGGTCGACCTGATCTCGGCCCACGCCTACTACGAGGAGACGGACGGGGACCCTGGGAGCTTCCTCGCCTCCGCCGTCGACATGGACCGCTTCATCACCACCGTGACCTCGATCGCCGATCAGGTTGCGGCCCGCAGGGGATCCGGCAAGCGGCTCGGGATCTCCTTCGACGAGTGGAACGTGTGGTATCTGACCCGCCACCAGGCTCAGGATCCTCCCCCCGAATGGCGCCGGGCGCCCCGCATCTCCGAAGACGCCTCCACCGTCACCGACGCGGTGGTGGTGGGCTCGCTCCTGCTGACGCTGCTGCGCCACAACGACCGGGTCGGCGTCGCCTGCCAGGCCCAACTCGTCAACACGATCTCGGTGATTCGCACCGAGCCGGGTGGGCCGGCGTGGCGGCAGGCCATCTTCCACCCCTTCTCACTCACCGCGGCGCACGCCCGCGGCGACGTGTTGGCGGCAGTCCCGACCGGACCCCGCGTCGAAACCCGGCAGTACGGCGAGGTGCCGGTGCTGGACGCCGTCGCCACCCACGACGCCGAGACGGGCGCGCTCGCGGTGTTCGCGGTCAACCGATCGGTCACCGACACCGTCGAGTTCAGCGTCGACCTTGCCGCCTTTCCCGGGTACGGCGTCGTTGAGCATCTCGTGCTGGCCGACGACGATCGCCATGCCGCCAACAGCGAGCAGGATCCGGACCGGGTGGTGCCTCGACCTGCCGGCTGGACGGTCGAGGACACCACGGTGCGGACCGTCCTTCCCCCGGTCTCATGGAGCATGGTGCGCGCCGTCGATTCGGGAAGGGCGAAGCCGTGACCGGGTCCGGCCGGGGACGCCGGTGAAGGTCGCCCGGCTCCACGGTCCCGGCGACGTGAGAGTCGCCGATGAGCCGAATCCGGTGCCCGCCGCCGGCGAGGCGCTGGTCCGGGTGACCGCGGTCGGCATCTGTGGGTCCGACATCCACTGGTACACCGAGGGGGCAATCGGCACCGCAGTCCTCACCGAGCCACTGGTGCTCGGGCACGAGTTTGGTGGCGTGGTGGAAGAAGGGCCGGGGAAGGGCGAGCGGGTTGCGGTCGATCCTGCCATCCCGTGCGGTGCCTGCCCGCTGTGCGCAGGTGGCCACGGCAACCTGTGCCCCCGGGTGCGATTCGCCGGGCACGGGACCGACGACGGCGCCCTGCGCGAGCTGGTGACCTGGCCGACCCGGCGCCTCCACCCGGTGCCGGCGACCCTCTCCGACGCCGAGGTGGCGATGCTGGAACCGCTCGGTGTCGCCATCCACGCCCTCGACCTGGGCCACCTTCGTCCCGGGGCCGACGTGGCCGTCGTCGGATGCGGCCCGATCGGCCTGCTCCTCATCCAGGTGCTGCGCGTCGCCGGGGCGGGGAGGATCGTTGCGGTCGAGCCCCTGCCGCACCGCCGCGCCGCGGCGGCCGCGATGGGCGCCACGGCGGTGTTGACGCCCGAGGAGGCGGCGGCCACCCCCAACGCCGGGGATCCGGAGGGGCCGGCCGGCGTCGACGTCGGTTTCGACGTCTCCGGCACCGACCAGGCGGTGGATGTGACGGTGCGCTGGACCCGTCCCGGGGGGAGGGTGGTGATGGTCGGCATCCCGCCCGGCGACTCGACCACGCTCACCGCGGGCACCGTGCGGCGCAAGGGCTTGACCTTGGCGTGGTCCCGCCGCATGGGGGAGGTGTACCCGCGGGCGATCGAGCTCGCCTCCGGCGGCGGCGTCGACCTCGGATCCGTCGTTTCCGACCGCTACCCGCTGGCAGAAACCGCCGAGGCCTTCCGGGCGGCGGCGGCACGGAGCGGGCTCAAGGTGATCGTGGCCATCTGAGGCTTTCGGGAACCCATCTCGCTTGCATCGTCCTGCAAGAAATGCGAGGATGTAAACGTTCTCGAAATCGTTCTCAGCGACCTGAGGGGCAGAGGGTGCACTCGAACGCACGAGTAACGATCGGTGATGTGGCCTCCGAAGCCGGAGTCTCCATCGCCACCGTCTCTCGTGTCGTCAACGGTCACTACGGCGTAGCTCCCGAGACGCTCACCCGAGTCCAGGCCGTCATCGAAGAGCTCGGCTATGAGTCGAGCCTGGTTGCCCGCAGCCTCCGCAGTCGCCGCACCAACGTGATCGGGATCGTCGTCGCCGACGTGGAGCCGTTCAGCGCCGAGCTGCTCAAGGGTGCCTCCCGCGCCATCCGGGGCACCGGCTACGAACTGATCGTCTACTCCGGGGGCGGTCACATCGGCGACGACGTCGGATGGGAGAACCGTTACATCTCCCGGCTCAGCGGCACCCTCACCGACGGCACCATTCTGGTGACGCCCACCGTCGTCGACGTCCGGAGCAGCGCTCCGGTGGTTGCGGTCGATCCTCACGCGGGGTCGACCGGGTTTCCCACCGTCGATTCCCACAACCTCGAGGGAGCCGTCGCCGCCACCGAATACCTCATCGCTCTCGGTCACCGCCGCATCGGGTTCCTCGCCGGACGTCCCGACCTCGAGTCGGCCCGACTGCGCGAGGAGGGATTCCGCACCGCTCTGGAGCGGGCCGGAATTCCCGTCGAGCCCAACCTGGTCCGGGTCGGGGGTTACACGCGGGAGTCCGCCGACGAACCGGCCCGGCGACTGCTGGAAATGCTCGATCCGCCCACCGCGGTGTTCGCCGCCAACGACCTGTCGGCGATCCAGGTGATGGAGGTGGCTCGATCACTCGGGATGGCGGTCCCCGACGACCTCTCCATCGTCGGTTTCGACAACATCCCCGAGTCGGCGCTGACCGATCCACCGCTCACGACCATCGACCAGTCGATCCAGCAGATGGGCTTCGAGGCGGCGAAGCTCCTCATCTGCCTGATCGACCAGCCCACCACCGACCCAGTTCACCTGACGCTACCGACCGAGCTGGTGGTCCGGCAGTCGTGCCGGGCCATCACACCGTAGACCACACCCCCGGGAGGAACGGAGACGAGAAGCGAAGCGATGAAGATGGCTCTTGATCTGAGCATCAAATCCCACAACGGATGGGGAAGGAGACAATGCACGTGAGATACACACTCAAGCGGCTCCTCATGCTGCTGGCGGTCCTCGCCTTGGTCGCCACGGCGTGCGGTTCGTCTGAGGACACCACGACGACGGCTGCACCCGAGGCGACGACCACCACGGCAGCGACGACGACGGTGCCCGCAGAAACGACGACCACGGCCGCGCCGATGGAGCCGGTCACCATTCGTTGGTGGCACATTCAGAACAACGACCCTGGCCTGACGACCTGGCAGAACGTTGCCGACGAGTACATGGCCATGCATCCCAACGTGACGATCGACATCACGGTGCAGGAGAACGAGGTCTTCAAGTCGACGCTCCAGACGAACCTGCAGGCCGGCGATCCGCCGGACCTGTTCCAGTCGTGGGGCGGCGGCGGACTCGCTGAGCAGGTCGACGCCGGATTCGTCAAGGACATCACCGATGCCTCCGCATCGTGGATGGGCGATCTGAGCGCAGCGGCCGTCAGCCTGTTCAACGTCGGCGGTAAGCAGTACGGCGCCCCGTTCAACCTCGGCGCCGTGGGGTTCTGGTACAACACGGACCTCTTCGCCCAGGCGGGGATCACTGCACCCCCGACCACGTGGGCAGAGCTGTTGACCGATGTCCAGACGCTGAAGGACGCGGGCATCACGCCGATCGCGGTTGGTGAGGGCGACAAGTGGCCCGGCATGTTCTGGTGGGCCTACCTGGCGCTGCGCATCGGTGGCCCCGAGGCCATGCAAGAGGCAGTGAACACCGGCAACTGGGACGCCGAGCCGTTCGTGAAGGCCGGCGAGGAGCTGAAGCGC
>CAYUDA010000141.1:0-4852 GCA_964443425.1 uncultured Acidimicrobiaceae bacterium | reverse complement strand
GGCGGAGTGCCTTGTCGCCGCCGCCGAGGAGCGGCTCGCGCTCGTGGTCGGCAAGACGGGGCACAGCCCGTTCAAGGAGGTCGCCTTCGGCTCCACGAGCCGGGCCTGCACCACCCATTCCCCGGTGCCGGTGATCGTGATTCCGTGAGCGGCGCTGCCGCCCACCCTCCCCCTTCTCCACGCCGTCCGGTCGAATCTGGGAATCAGTTCATACATCACGCGGCTGCGGCCGATGGGTACCTATGGCTCATCGCCCCTCGTGGCCGGCGTTCCCCAGGCCGCTGTTCGTCGCGATCCTCGTGCTGCTCGCCGGGATCCTGATCAACGGCATCTTCTATTCGGCAGGAGTGATCGACCAGCAGGACCGTTCCGCCGACCACTTCGCCAACGACACCGCGGCGCTGGTCGACGTCATCGACGCCGCGATCCACCACGGATCGGATCTCGTGGTGGCCGCCCAGGCCCTGTTCGAGGCGAGCCGGACCGTCACCACCTCCGAATTCCTGGTGTTTGTCGAGCGGCTCGGCCCCGGGGAGGGTGTGGCCTCGATCGGCTTCGCTCCTCTCGTCTCCACCGACGACATCGACGCCTTCGAGGCGGAGATGCAGCGCCAGGTTCCCGGCTTCGACCTCTACGAACTCGACGCGGCGGGTAACCGAACCGAGGTGCAACCCCGGGCTGAGCACTACCTGGTGACGGCAGAGCTGGGCTTCGAGGACCTGCCCATCGTCGTCGGACTCGACCTTGCTTCGGAGCCGGTACAGGCCGCCGCCATCGCCGAGTCACTCGCCACCGGCGAACCGGTGGTCTCCGGGTTCCTGAACCTCCCCGGCGACGAGCAAGCCGGGGACGTCAAGATCTTCGCGCCGGCACGCGACCCCGAGGGGCGCCTGCTGGGGGTGGTGTTCTCTTCGATACAGATCGACGAGCTCCTCGACCAGGTGAGGGATCTCCGCATGGATCATCCGGTCACCTGGCAGCTGGCCGACATCACCGAGCAGGGGGCCGCCGGGACCGAGCCGGTGCGGGAGGACACCCGTTGGGTCGACGTGCTCGAGGTCCACGGGCGCTACTGGGTGCTCACCGTCGAAACCGAGACGGACCATCTCGCCTACGAAGCGATCAGGGACCGGCTGATGCTGCTGATGGGGTTGATCGCCACGTTGCTGGCGACGGTCCTCGGCTACGTCATCGCCAAATCGAGGGGTGCCCGGCGAGAATTCGGCCGGATGCGGGACCTTGCCAGGGCCAAGGACCGTTTCCTCGCCGGGGTGAGCCACGAGATCCGCACGCCGCTCACCAGTGTGCTCGGCATGACCGAGATCCTGTCACAGTCGTGGCGCGCACTTCCCGCCGACGAGGTCCAGGACCTGCTCGACATCGTCGAGGACCAGGGAGCGGAGATCGCCGACCGGGTCGACGACCTCCTCACCATCGGCAACATCTCCACCGGCACGCTGAGCATGCGGGAAGACCGGGTCGACCTCGGTCCCGAAATCGATCATGCCACGGCCCGCGTCACCGTTCCGCCCGGCAAGGAGGTGAGACAGCGCGGGACACAGGGCATCGTCATCGGGGATCGGCTGCGGATCCGCCAGATCCTCCGCAACCTCTACTCCAACGCCCTCCGCTACGCCGACCGCACGGTGCAGATCATGATCCGCTCCGAGGGCGACCGCCTCCAGATCTCCGTCTGCAACGACGGGCCGCCCCTCGACGTGGAGAAGCAGCGGCGGGTGTTCCAAGCCTACGTGGAGGACGACCGCCCGGGTCAGCCCTCCACGATCGGTGCCGGCCTGTGGATCTCGCGAACCTTGGCGGAGGCGATGAAGGGCAGCCTCACCTACCGGTACGCCGAGGGACGCAGCGTGTTCACGCTGGAACTCCCCGCGGCGGAGGGCGCGGTGGCCTCCGTGGCAGGATCGGCTGCGGAGGAGGCGACGGTCCCGGGCCGGTAGCGGCCAAGCCGAACCCCGATCGTCCACCGGGAGGGGGATTGCCTCAGCTGTGGCCGGTGCGCAAGCTGACCCGGTTGCCGTTCTGCCTGAACAGGTGCAGGTTGTCCCTGGTGCGGCGATGGATCTGGAGCGAGGTGACGGCACTGTTGCCGGTACCCGCCTGATAGTTGCCGCGCCGCTGCACCTCGCGGGCGATCTCGACAGTGGTCATCCAGCGCCGCGTGGTGCCGTTGAGAACCGCGATGATCTCGTCACGAAGGGTCACCCGGCTTTGTGTCTGCTCGTTGGTGTGGTCCGTCATGTCGTGCTGGCCAACCTTCTCGTCTGCGGTGTGCCATCGATTCCGAGAAGCGTAGACCCGCCGAAGGCCGACGAAGTCGGCCCCGGCTCCGTTGGGCGCGAACCCCGGTCGGAGGCACGATGCAGGCGGATCACACCACACGTCCGCCGCGTAGCATCCGCGATCCCGGTGGGCCGGGACGTCCACCCGGCGGCGGCGCGCGATCACGAGAGGAGCACGGCATGGCGACGAGCACCGATGACACGACGAGGGGCGAGTGGGACTTCTCCGATCTCACCGCGCTGTATGTCAACTGCACCCTGAAGCCGTCGCCACGCCAGTCGCACACCCGGGGTCTCATCGACGTGTCCCGTCACATCATGGACGTCAACGGCGTTCACACCCAGGTGATCCGGGCGGTGGACCACGACATCGTGCCCGGGGTGTGGCCCGACATGACCGAACACGGTTGGGACCACGACGCCTGGCCGGATCTGTTCGAGATGGTCGACCGGGCCGACATCCTGGTTCTCGGGACGCCGATCTGGCTGGGGGAGAAGTCCTCGGTGTGCACCCGGGTGATCGAGCGCCTCTACGGCAACTCGGCGCAGCTCAATGAGGCGGGGCAGTACGCCTACTACGGGAAGGTCGGGGGGTGTCTGATCACCGGCAACGAGGACGGGGCCAAGCACTGCGCCATGAACATCCTCTACTCGTTGCAGCACCTCGGCTATGTCATCCCTCCCCAGGCCGATGCCGGCTGGATCGGGGAGGCGGGTCCGGGACCCTCCTACCTCGATCCTGGATCGGGCGGGCCCGAGAACGACTTCACCAACCGCAACACCACCTTCATGACGTGGAACCTCATGCACCTGGCCCGGATGCTGAAGGACAAAGGCGGGGTGCCGGCCCACGGCAACCAGCGTGCCCTGTGGGATGCGGGCTGCCGGTTCGACTTCGAGAACCCCGAGTACCGCTGACGCGTCGGGTGACCCGCCACGCCGGAAGAGTCGGAGTGCCAAGCTGGTCCTGACAAGGAGGACGATGGATGAGTGAGATCTCTTCGCTTCCCGACGACGACGATCCGGTATCGCGTCTCCGTCAGATCTTCGACACGCTCGCCAAGCGCGGCTCGGCGCTGAGCGGCCGTCCGGTGGCGTTCGTGCTGGCGGTGCTGGTGATCCTGGTGTGGCTGGTGACCGGTCCTGTGTTCGGGTTCAACGACACGTGGCAGCTCGTCATCAACACCGGAACGACGATCGTGACGTTCCTGATGGTGTTCCTGATCCAGAACAGCCAGAACCGCGACACGGTGGCGCTTCACCTCAAGATCGACGAGCTGATCATGGCGACGGCAGGTGCCGACGACCGGCTCCTCGACCTCGAGGAGCTGGACGACCGGGTGCTGGAGCGCAAGCAGGCGCTCTTCGAGAAGCGGGCCGAAGCGGCTCGGGAAGAGGCGGTGCGGGCCCGGGGCTGAGGAGGGGAGATGGCCCGGAGAGCGACGGAGCCGCCTCAATCCAGCACCTTCACCCAGTTCCCGGCCTCATCGCGGACCCAGCGGGTGCCGGTCGTTCCGCCCGCCTCCATCCATCCCCTGACGTCGCTCTTGATCTCCTTGACGAGGCCTTTGGCCTCCTCGCGGAGCCGGCGGGCCTGATCGAGGCGGCGCCGCAGCGACGCTCGCTTGCCGACGGTGAGATCCCGCACTGCCCGGGCATGTGCCAGATTAAGGCGGCGGCTCATCTCGAGGTATTCGGTGATGGTGGCTATCTGCTCGTCGCTGAGGCGTTCCACGAGGGGTTGACCGGCGCGGGCCAGCGGCCCGTAGACTTCGGTGCCGAGACGATGCGCCTCGGCGGTCAGTTCGAGGTGGACCTTGCGGCGATCGCTGAGGCTGCGGGTTCGGCGTACCAGGCCGGCGGCTTCCAGCCGGTCGATGACGGTGGTCATCGCCCCGGAGGTGAGACCCACGTAGCGGGCGAGATCCCCGGTGGTGAGCGTCCCGTTCTGGTCGATGGCGTCGAGGCATCTGGCGTCGGTACGGTTGATACCGACGAAGTCGGCGAACGCCTCGTCCATCAGATCGCTCGCCGACTGGGCGGCTCTGGTGGCGGCCACCAGGCGGCGGAGCGCAGCTTCACGGGTTTGTCTTGACATCTGAGTATCTTGATAGTCTAATTGCTCGACTTGTTGAGTATACCCCACAGGAGAGGGAAACGATGGACACCATGGTCGAGGTGCACGGCCTGCGGCGCACCTACCGCACCGGGAAGCAGGAGGTCGAGGCCGTCAGGGGGGTGGATTTCACCGTCGCCGCCGGCGAGATCGTCGGCTTCCTCGGACCCAACGGCGCCGGCAAGACCACGACCCTGCGGATGCTGACCACCTTGCTCGATCCCACCGGTGGCGAGGCCATCGTGGCCGGCTGCGACTTGCGGGCCGACCCCGTGGGGGTGCGGCGTCACATCGGCTACGTCGCCCAGGGAGGCTCGACCGAACCGGAGGCGCAGGCGGGGGAGGAGATCGTCGACCATGCTCGCATGTACGGGATCTCGATCCCGACGGCGCGAGCCCGCGGCGAGGCCCTCTTCGAGCAGCTCGACCTCGCCGG
>CAYUDA010000140.1:0-4859 GCA_964443425.1 uncultured Acidimicrobiaceae bacterium | reverse complement strand
ACGACAGCTACGAGATGTACTTCCCCATCATCGGGGACACCCACTACACCGACACGTTCGGTGACCCCCGCTCCGGTGGCCGTGAGCACCACGGGGTCGACATGATGGCCGACAAGATGACGCCGGTCATCGCCGTCGCCGACGGCACCGTGGGATGGATGAACGACGAGCAGGGCGGCGACTGCTGCGCCATGGCCCTCCGTCACGACGACGGCTGGGAATCGTGGTACATCCACCTCAACAACGACACCCCCGGCACCGACGACGGCCAGGGATGGGGCTTCGCCCCCGGCATCGCCGAAGGCGTCCACGTCCGGGCCGGCCAGCTCATCGGCTACGTCGGAGACTCCGGCAACGCCGAGGCAGTTTCATCACACCTCCACTTCGAGCTGCACCAGCCGGGTGGCGTCGTCGTCAACCCCACCCCCTACGTCGACGCCGCCATCAAGCTCACCGAACCGGTCGCCGCCGGCTACGAGGGCACCTTCTCCGACGACGAGACCTCGGTGCACCGCGGCGACATCGACCTCATCGCCGCCGCCGGCATCACCTACGGCTGCAACCCGCCGCTCAACGACCGGTTCTGCCCGGAATGGCAGCTCACGCGCGGTCAGATCACGGCGTTCCTGCGGCGGGCGCTGCAGCTTCCCGACGGTGAGGTCGACGCCTTCGTCGACGACGACCAGAGCGAGTTCGCAGGCGACATTGACGCCCTCGCCGCCGCCGGGATCGCCTTCGGGTGCAGCGAGCAGGACTACTGCCCCGACGATCCGCTGCGGCGTGAGGAGATGGCGGAGTTCCTGGTGCGGGCCTTCGGGTACACCAACCCCGACGGGATCGACTTCTTCACCGACGACGACGCCAGCCCCTTCGAGGCGTCGATCAACAAGCTGAAGAACCACGGCGTGACGATCGGCTGCAACCCTCCGGAGAACACGGCCTTCTGTCCGGAGCGGACCCTCACCCGCGCCGAGATGGCGAGCTTCCTGGTGAGGGCGCTCGGGCTCACCCCGGGATGAGGCCACGTTCTGAGACGGCGCCGGCCGCTCAGTAGGCGTACGTCCAGGTCCAGGTCTCGGAGGTGGACCCGGAGGCGTCGGTGATGGTGCGGGTCACGTGGTAGGTGCGGCCGCTGGCTGTCACGTTGCTGGTGACGACCCTGGCGTCCGGTCCTCCCTCGCTCACCACGTCGAGGACGGTGCCCGCCTGCGGGGTGAAGTCGCCGACGACGCTGCGGCCGTCGTTGTCACCCCACAACTCCACCGTCACCGAGGTGCCGGTGTAGGAGGTGCGGATCTGGAGGGGGTGGGCGGTGTCGTTGCGGAACTTGAGGTCGACCCTGTCCGGGATCAGCGTCGACTCGATGCCGTCCGGATAGCGGGCGTAGTTGGCGCTGTGGGGCCGGTGCTCCACCTCGTCGAGACCGGCGTAGTAGACGGCGTTGAACAGCGTCGTCGACGTCTGGCAGTTGCCGCTCTGCACCCGGTCCCCGATGCGATCCAGCACCGAGAAGGTGTCCCCGGGCAGGATCCAGACCCCGTTGAGGCGGTCGGCGATGGAGTGCACCGCCGCCACCCGGGTCTCGCAGCAGTTGTGGTGGGTGGTGAAGCTCGCCATGAGATGGAGCGGCGCCGGTGGCGGGGTGAGCGGCTCCAGGCCGAGGGCGCGTGCCAGGAACGACGCCATCTGACCCCTGGTGACGGGCCGGTCGGGGCAGTAGCGGTCGTCGGCGGGTGGGTTGCAGCCGGTGGTGATGCCGGCGGCGGCGATGGCGTCGATGGCGGCGGCGTGGATGGAGTCGGCGGTGTCGGTGAACCCGGCGGACGGGGCGGCGGGGAGGTCGAGGGCGCGTACCAGCAGCGACGCCATCTGGGCCCTGGTGACCGGCTGGTCGGGGCAGTAGCGGTCGTCGGCGGGTGGGTTGCAGCCGGTGGTGATGCCGGCGGCGGCGATGGCGTCGATGGCGGCGGCGTGGATGGAGTCGGCGGTGTCGGTGAACCCGGCGGACGGGGCGGCGGGGAGGTCGAGGGCGCGTACCAGCAGCGACGCCATCTGGGCCCGGGTGACCGGTCGGTCGGGGCAGTAGCGGTCGTTGGCGGGTGGGTTGCAGCCGGTGGTGATGCCGGCGGCGGCGATCGCCTCGATGTTCGCCTGGTGCACGCTGAGATCGTCGTCGACGAAGCTCCCGCCGTCGGGAAGCTCGGCGGCGCCGGCGGTGGCGGCCGATCCGAGGAGGACCGAGACCAGGGCGAGCACGACTCCGAGACGCAGCAGGGGTGTCGTCACAACGTGCTCCCTTCCCGGCATGCCGATCTGCCTTCCTCGGGGCCGACTCCTCGTGTTGGTTGTTCTCGGCGGGTTTCCGGCTTCCCTATAGCCTCGGATGTTCCTCTACTCGCAGTCCCACCCGTATCCCTGCCGGATCCCATCCACCGGGGCGGAGAGATCGACGGTGGTTCCGGGGGCCTCGAACACGTAGTCGTCGAGGTCGAGCACGATGAACGTGAACGGGGTCGTCTCCACGGTTCCCCCCGACGCCGCCGCCGGTTCCCCGATCGGGTCGAGGAACTCGGTCCCGTACGGCAACGCGAACTGGGCGGGGGTGGGTCCTCCCGCCTCCGCTTCCATGTCCGGGTCGAGTTTGTAACGCCAGCCGACGAAGCCGAGCGGCTGGCTCCCGCTCGCCACCGTCCGGAACGCCGCGGTGAGGGAGCCCCAGCTCACGTGGCGCATGTTGGGATCGACGAAGTACGGGCACGATTCCGAGGTGTCGCTGGTCGGTGCGCCGAAGCGGGCGGTGAGCTGCGCCACCGCCGAGTCCTCCGAGGTCCCGATGGCGACGCCCGCCAGCTCCTGGTCGCTCGACACCGTGATCGTCCGCGGCTCGACGGGGAGGTGGAGGGCGCGGGTGAGGAAGGAGGCCATCTGCTCACGGGTGACGGGGTCGCCGGGGCAGAAGCGATCGTTGTCGGGCGGGTTGCAGCCGTAGGTGACGCCGGCGGTGGCGAGCCGGTCGATGTCGCCTGCGAACACCGAGTCGTCGTCGTCGACGAAACGGTCCCCGCCGCCGTCGTCGACATAGCCGAGTGCCCGCACCAGGAACGCCGCCATCTGGCCCCGGGTGACGGGGTCGGTGGGGCAGAAGCGGGTGTTGTCGGGCGGGTTGCAGCCGTAGGTGATGCCGGCGGCGGCGAGGGCGTCGATGGTGGCTTGGTGGACCGACCCTGCGGTGTCGACGAAGCCGGCCGGCGATGCCGCGGGGAGGCCGAGGGCGCGAACCAGGAAGGACGCCATCTCGGCTCGGGTCACGGGCCGGGTCGGGCAGAAGCGGTCGTTGGCCGGCGGGTTGCACCCCAACGTGATCCCCGCCGCGGCAACGGCGTTGATCGACGGCTCGTGGATCGAGCCGTTGTCGTCGACGAAGGAGTCGAGTGCGCCGGCGGCCGTCGATCCGGCAATGAGGGCGAAGGTCACCAGCAGGACCAGCGGCGAGGTGCGTCGTCTCATGGGCTCCCCTCCGGAACGACGATCACGAAGGCGTCGGTGACGTTCACCGACGCAGGCAACGGTACACGCAGGGTGGTGGGACTCCCGAGGATTTCGAAGCCGTAACGGCTCGCCTCGGGATTCAACTCGTTGGGCCACGCCGGCTCGGTGGCGGGGATGTCGACGTCGTAGCGGGATCCGAGATCGACGGTCTCGGTGACGTCGGCCTCCACGACGAGATACCGCAAACCGCTCCCGGCAGGAATGGTGAACGCCACCTCGTCACCGTCGCGGCCGAACGTCACGGGCGTCTGGGTGAAGTCGTCCGCCAGTGCCGCCGCGAGCTGTCCGGCGGTGCCGGTGCCGATCAGATCCAGGGTCACGTTGCGCTCCGCGGTCTCGATCACGATCCGGTCGCTGCCGGTGACGAACGGCCGCGTCCCATCGGCGAGCGGGTAGGCGAGCCAGGGGATGAAGGTCACGTGTTCGTAGAGAGGCCCGAGTTTGTTGGAGGCGTGATAGAGGAACGAATCGTGGAGCATGACGGTCCTGGTCGGATCGAGCATTGCCGATCCCGAGCTCTCGTAGGTGGTGACCGGCCTTCCGTGGGTGGTCATCGGCTCGACGGTGACGTCCGTCGTCGCTCCCGGGAGGGCGGTGGCGTGATCCTCGAAATCGATCCTCCAGTCGATGCCGAGAATGGCGGCGAGGTCCCCCGCCCGGCTCGCCGGCGACGTGGACACGACGGCCTCGTCCCACACCCCGGGAGCCGCTTCAGCCGCCATCAGCTCGGCGCCGAGCAGCGATCCCTCCCCGTTCCAGTGCGTGTCGTGCTTGAAGTAGAGGTCCTCCGACCCGGCCCGGGCTTCCATCGCGTCCCACATGAGGACCAGGTCGGGAACGTCGCCGGCGGTGAGGGCGCTGCGCCGGAGCGCCGCGTTCGTCTCGGCGCACGATCCGCTCCACACCGCGGTGGGAACGTGGACGGGGTAGATCACCGCCTTGGTGGGGACGACGGCGTACACCAGGTCACGTCCCGAGGCGGTGACGACGGCTTCGACCTTGGCGAGCTCCTCCTGAACCCGGTCGAAGACCGAAACCGGCAGGCACGTCTCGTCGATCGTGTCCCGCAGGTAGAGCCAGTTGTCGGTGCCGATGTGCACGGCCATCGTCGGGCTGACGTCGGGCAGCGGGGGAGGCGGAGTCACCGGGTCGAGGTGGAGGGCGCGGGCGAGGAAGGAGGCCATCTGTTCTCGGGTGACGGGGTCGCCCGGGCAGTAGTGGGTGTTGTCGGGTGGGTTGCAGCCGTAGGTGATGGCGGCGGCGGCGATGGCGTCGATGCTGGCGGCGTGGATCGAGCCGGCGGTGTCGGT
>CAYUDA010000139.1:0-4901 GCA_964443425.1 uncultured Acidimicrobiaceae bacterium | reverse complement strand
AGAACTCGCCGCGGGGCCGATCGGTGCGCTCGTAGGTGTGGGCGCCGAAGTAGTCACGCTGGGCCTGGATGAGGGCGGCGGGACCCCGGCCGGTCCGGTAGCCGTCGTAGAAGGCGAGGGCCGACGAGTACGCCGGCACCGCGATCCCGGCCCGTGCCGCCCGGGCGACGGTGCGGCGCCATCCCTCCTGGGCGCCGTTGAGCTCGGCGGCGAAGAACGGGCTCAGCAGCAGGTCGGGGAGGCCGGCGTCGGCAGCGTAGGCGCCGGTGATGTCGGCGAGGAAGCGGGAGCGGATGATGCAGCCGCCCCGCCACAGCGACGCCACCCGGCCCAGGTCGAGACCCCAGCCGTGCTCGAGGCCGGCGCTGCGCAGCAGCATGAACCCTTGTGCGTATGAGACGATCTTGGAGGCGTAGAGGGCGTCGTGGAGGTCGGAGAGCGCCTGGTCGCGGTCGGCGGCGAAGGCCGGATCGGGGCCGGCGAGCACCTCGGCGGCGGCGAGGCGACGGTCCCGCAGGGCCGAGACGACCCGGGCATAGACCGCCTCGGCCACCAGCGACACCGGCTCTCCGGCATCCATCGAGGCAATCACGGTCCACTTGCCGGTGCCCTTCTGGCCGGCGGCGTCGAGGATTCGCTCCAAGAGAGGCGTGCCGTCCTCGTCGCGCCGGGCCATGATGTCGGCGGTGATCTCGATCAGGTAGGAATCGAGCTTGCCGTGGTTCCAGCCGGAGAAGACGTCGTGCATCTCGTCGTGGGACATGGCGAGTCCCCGATGCATCACGTCGTAGGCCTCGGCGATCACCTGCATGTCGCCGTACTCGATGCCGTTGTGCACCATCTTGACGAAGTGCCCGGCGCCGTCCGGTCCCACCCAGTCGCAGCAGGGCACTCCCTCGACCTTGGCCGCGATCGCCTGCAACACGGGGGCGACCTCGGGCCAGGCCGCGGCGGTGCCGCCGGGCATGATGGAGGGTCCGTGCCTTGCTCCTTCCTCGCCACCGGAGATGCCGGTTCCGACGAAACCGAGACCGGCCTCTTCGAGGCGGCGGGTGCGCCGGATGGTGTCCCGGTAGGAGGAGTTGCCGCCGTCGAGCACGATGTCACCCGGCTCGAGCAGCGGGACGAGTTCGTCGAGCACGGCGTCGACCGCGCTCCCGGCCCGGATCATGAGCAGCACCCGGCGGGGCCGGGCGAGCATCCCGACCAGTCCGGGGAGGGAGTGGGCGCCGACGACTCGGGTGCCGGCCGCCTCCCCGGCGAGGAACTCGTCGACCCGCGCGGTGGTGCGGTTGTAGGCGGCGACGGTGAACCCGTGGTCGTCCATGTTGAGGATGAGGTTGCGACCCATCACCGCCAGGCCGACGATGCCGATGTCGGCTCCTGCCGGGGCCTTGCCGCTGCGTTCCATGGGGCGAGGCTACTGCCCGGTCGGGAGGTCGGGGAGCGGCCCGTGGAGCCAGGAGTCGAAGAAAGCGCCGAGGTCCCGTCCCGAGGCTTCCTCGGCGACGGCGACGAAGTCGGCGGTGATCACGTTGCCCCCGGCGTAGCGGTCGTAGTACATGCGCAGGGTCTCGAAGAACGCCCCGTCGCCGATCTCGAGGCGGAGGGCGTGCAGGGTGAGGGCACCCCCGATGTACACCGAGGAGTTGAAGAGATCGTCGGCGGGCGGTTCACCGGGCGGCGGCAGCCCCGATTCCACCATCGCCGCGTGGTTGCGGGTCACCGTCGACTGGAACGCGGCGGGTCCGTGGCGGTGCTCCAGCCAGAGCCACTCGAGGTAGGTGGCGAAGCCCTCGTTGAGCCAGATGTCCCCCCAATCGCCGATCGTGACCGAATCCCCGATCCACTGGTGGGCCAGCTCGTGGACGAGCACGGTCTCGAAGGCGTCGTCGTTGGTGGTGAAGTCCCGCCCCAGCAGCGACAGGGTGGAGTTCTCGAGGGCGGCGTCGAAGCCGGGAACCACCGCAACGCCGGAGGTGGCGAACGGGTAGGGGCCGAGGATGTCGGCGAAGAAGGTCAGCATGTCACCCTGGAGGGCCAACGAGGAGGGAGGGTCGGTGGCGAGGTCGATCGGGAGCACGTTGCGGACGGGAACACCGCCCGCCTCGGTGGCGGCAGGATCCTCGACCAAGGCAATGTCGCCGATGACGGCGGTGGCGAGATAGGTCGGCATCGGCTGCTCCATCTCCCATACCCAGGTCGAGGCCCCGAGGTCGGTGATCTCGTCGACCAGCACCCCGTTGGCGGCGGCGGTGAGGGGGGTGGGGGCGGTGAGCCGGAAGGTGTAGGTCGCCTTGTCGAGGGGATGGTCGTTGCAGGGGAACCAGGCGTGGGCCGCGTCGGGTTCCGCCGCCACGTACTGGGTCCCGTCTTCGGCGCCGGTCCACCCCACCGGAAACGAGATCGCCGGCGACACCACCGGCTCGGGCGCCCCGGTGTAGCCCACCGCCACCGAGAACGCCTCCCCGACCTCGATGGGGGCGGCAGGGGTGACCCGCAGCTTGGCGCCGTCCCGGGCGGAGTCGACCGCGGTCCCGGCCATGGCCACCTCGGTCACGTCGAATCCGGCGAAGTCGAGCGAGAAGGCATCGAGCGGGGCGACGGCGTGGGCGTCGATCGTGACGAGGGCCGTGAGGGAGCCCGACGGAGGGTCCCAGGTGAGGTCGATGGTGTAGTGGTCGACGTCGTACCCGGCGTTCCCCAGATCGGGGTAGAGGGAGTCGCCGAGTCCCCGGTCGTTCCCCACTCCGGTGAGCGGGCTGCTGAAGCGGGGGGTCGTGGTGGTCGGCGCCGCCGTGATCGAGCTCGCCGTGGTGGTGGTCGGCGCCGGGGATGTTGCGGTCGTCGCGCTGCCGCCGCCGGAGCAGCCGGCGGAGAAGAGCACCACCGTGACCAGGAACGGGACGAGCCTGTGCTGCATCGCGGGTCAGCTTAGGAGACGCCGCGGTCTGTGGAAGGGGAGACGCTCAGAGCGCCGCCACCACCGCATCGCCCATCTCGGCAGTGGTGACGGTGGGGCCACCCGCGGCGATGTCGGTGGTGCGGATCCCGGCGTCGAGTACCCGGTCCACCGCCGCCTCCACCGCGGCGGCGTCGGCCGCGAGGTCGAGGGAGTGCCGCAGCGCCATGGCGCCCGCCAGGATGGTGGCGAGCGGGTTGGCGATGCCGGCACCGGCGATGGTGGGCGCCGACCCGTGGATCGGCTCGTAGAGCCCGGGCCCGTCGCTGCCGAGGGAGGCGGAGGGCAGCATTCCCAGCGATCCGGGGAGCATCGAGCCCTCGTCGGTGAGGATGTCGCCGAAGAGGTTTCCGGTCACCACCACGTCGAAATCGCGCGGCCGCGAGATGAGGTACATCGCCATGGCGTCGACCAGCACCACCTCGTACTCCAGATCGGGATACTCCTCGGCCACGACCTGGGCGGCCACCCGGCGCCACAGCCGCGACACCTCGAGCACGTTGGCCTTGTCGACCGAGGTGAGGTGGCCGCTGCGGCGACGAGCGGCGGCGGCGGCGAGCCGCACGATGCGTTCGATCTCGTCGCGCCGGTATTCCATGACGCTCTCGGCCCGGGCACCGTCGGGATCGAGCGTCTGGCGCCCGAAGTAGATGCCGCCCGTCAGCTCCCGGAAGAACAGGATGTCGACGCCTTCGATCAGCGATGGGCGCAGCGGTGAGGCGTCGATGAGCTGGCGGTGGGCCCGGATCGGCCGCAGGTTGGCGAACAGGCCCAGCTCCTTGCGCAACGCCAGCAGGCCCGCCTCGGGCCGGGTCTTGGCATCGGGGTCGTCCCACTTCGGCCCCCCGACGGCGCCGAGCAGGATGGCATCGGCGCCGCGACAGGCCGCCAGGGTGGAGGCGGGCAGGGGATCGCCGGTGGCGTCGATGGCGTTGCCGCCCACCGCATGCTCGCTGAAGGCGAAGGCGTGCCCGCCGCGGCGAGCAACCGCCTCCAGCACCTTGCGGGCCTCGGCGACGATCTCGGGGCCGATCCCGTCACCCGGCAGCAGCACGATCGAGGCTTCCATCAGGTCTCCCTCCCTGCCGCGCTCACCGTCACCGGCCCTCGGGCACGGGGCGGCCCCGGTTCACGAGCACCTTGTTGAGTGCGGCGACGATCGCCTGGGCCGAGCCCTCCACCACGTCGGTGGAGACGCCCCGGCCCGAGACCGTCGACGACCCGACCTGGATGATGACGTTGACCTCGGCCATGGCGTCGGCCCCCGAGGTGAGCGGGCTCACCCGGTAGTCGAGCAACGTCGCCTCGATCCCGAACGCTTCCTGGATCGCCACGAAGGCGGCGTTGACCATGCCGTCCCCTTCGGCCCGGCTCTGGCGCTCTTCCCCCGCCTGGCGGAGGGTGACCACCGCCACCGGGACCTCTTGGTTGCCGCCGGAGACGTGGATCCCCACCAGCTCCATCAGGTCGGGCCCGTGGCTCGTCTCGGCACCGACGATGGCCAGCAGTCCCTCCTCGGAGATCTCGCCCTTGCGGTCGGCGAGCTGTTTGAAGCGGGCGAAGGCCCGGGCCAGTTCCTCGTCGTCGAGGGTGATCTCGAGGTGGGCGAGAGCGTCGATGAAGGCTGCCCTCCCCGAGTGCTTCCCCAGCACCAGCGAGCTGCGCTGACCGACGGAGTCGGCGTCCATGATCTCGTAGGTCTCGCGGTTGCGCAGCACCCCGTGCTGATGGATTCCCGACTCGTGGGCGAAGGCGTTGCGGCCCACCACCGCCTTGTTGTACTGGATCGGGTAGCCGGTGAGGCGCGACACGAGCCGCGACGTCTCGAAGATCTCGGTGGTGTCGGCGCCGATCTCGACCCCGAAGTAGTCCTGGCGGGTCTTGACCGCCATGATGATCTCCTCGGTCGAGGTGTTGCCGGCCCGTTCCCCGATGCCGT
>CAYUDA010000138.1:0-4914 GCA_964443425.1 uncultured Acidimicrobiaceae bacterium | reverse complement strand
GTGATCGATTCGTCGTTGACGGGGATGACGTAGGTGTTGGGGGTGAGCCACGCCACGCCGGTGAACAGGTCGGTGTTGACCAGCGGCTCGTTGTCGGACCAGATCAGCAGTGAAGCATCGTAGGAGGACGCGAAGAAGTCCCAGTTGCGGAGGATCTCGAGTCGGGCGGGAAGGTCGTTGTGGCGGAAGAGGGACAAGGCGAAGGTGGCGGCACCGGGATAGGCGGAGAGGGTGAAGACGCCCTCGTGGTCCCGGAGCGGCACGGTGACCCGGCGGGGTCCGTCGTCGGTCGCCACCATCACGTCGTTGAGCATGCGCCCGGTGAGTCCCTCGATCTCTCCGCTGAAGCGGATCCAGTACAAGCGGGCGGGCGTGTTCGGTTCGGTGGGGGGCCGGATGAAGATCGGCGACTCGAGGGTACGGAATCCGTCGACCGCGTCGACCGTGTCGATCGTCCCGTCCGGGTCGAGGAGGTAGAGCACCGCCGCGATGTCCGACTCGTCGTCGACGTTCAGGTTCACCGCGATCGCGACTCCGGCACCGCCCGGGCCGGCGGCGACCGACAAGACCGGGACGTCGGGGTGGTCCCACACCACCGTGACGATGCCGTCGAGGGTGACCGACGAGAGGGTCGAGCCATCGTCGAACAGCAACGTGTCGACCGGGACGCTCCCGCCTGGCCAGGTGAGGCCGTCGAACGGCCCCGCCGGGGGAGCCGGGTTCGTCGTGGTCGTCACCGTGCTCGTCGTCGCCGGGCTTGTCGACGTCACCGTGGTCGTGGAAGCCGCTGTGTCGACTACGGACGATCCCGTTGTACACGATCCGAACACGAGGGCCACGACGACCAGACACACCCATTTGCTCTTCAGGCCTCCCGTGGAGGGTCGGCGGGGCTGGGTCATCACCCGGGCACGCTCCAGCGGGTGCGCTCGGAGAGATCACGGCCGACGGTGGACACGTGGAGGGCGCCGCCGACTCCCGACAAGGCGATGAGGCTCATCGCCAGTGCTGTGACGACCAGCAGCATGCCGTAGAGGTCATCGTTGATTCCGTCTGCCGCCGAGGCGAACCCGGCTCTGACCCCGTAGGCCACGTTCGCCGCGACCCACAGGCTCCACCAGAACATGCCGAGCCCGGAGCTCTTCACCATCTTCCATCGGTCCCCGATCGGGGCCGGTCCACTGCGAGGATCGGCGATCCGTTCGACCTCGCCGAGGACCCGCTTCGGGATGATGAGGTTGGCGAACGGGATGAACCAACCCCCGACCGCCCAGCCCGGTGACCATTTGGTCTGTGTCGGCCCGAGAGATCGGGCGGTCTTGTAGGCGTGGTTGCTCCAGATGATGAAGAGGATCCCCGCGACGAGGAAGAGGAGACCGGCAATGGCGGCCATACCGTTGGCCAGATCCTCCGCATCGATCAGGTCGTCGAGGAGGGCGGAATCGCCCAGGAAGAAGGACGCCGGGTTCCATCTGCGCCACGTCGACCAGTACAGGTAGTAGGTGACTGCGGTCGTCGCGTACGCCGCGGCCGCTGCCCAGAGGAACCCGACCAGGGTGCCGGTCAGGCCGCGACTGAGGGGGCGCACCCACGGCTGCTGGTTGGCGGGGAGGTACTGCTGTGGGGAGTGCGACGGTGGTGGGGGAGGGGGCGCGGGTCGCGACTCGGGTGGATACCAGTTGCCGTCCGAGGCCAGCCACCAACCTTCGCGTGGTTGTCCGGTCTCCGTCATGGTCGCTCGCTCTCCTTCCGCACCGTCCTGGTCCTGTCCTCAACGCGCGAAACGAACGCCGGTACGAACGAGACGCAACCATGGTTTCACAGCTCCGTCGTGCCGCGTCGGGCGATGGCTGGAGTGACGGTCTGTGAAGGTCGCGCCCCTCCGGCGTCCTCACCTAGGTATTGGTCGCGGCGGTGACTTCAGTTCCCGATGTCGAACGGCCACGGCTGTTCGCGCCGGGCCGGAGGCCGCAAGCCGCTCGCCGAACTGTTGCACCGGGAACGCTACTGAGGGCTACTGGCGGACGACGGTGACGCTTGCGTGCCGGGTCACGCCCTCTGGAGGGCTGGCATCCCGGGCCAGACGCCGCTGTCACGGCCTTGGTCCAGTACAGACATTGGATGGAAGGTCAATCCTGACCCACGCCGGGGCGCAAGCGGCATCCTGGGTGTCGTGCGCCGCTCGCTATCCACGAATTGCCTGGCGTACTGTAGGTATGATAACGTCTCTTTACGTTGTTCTACATGATCCCACAATGAGTCACGCGACCACGGAGGGTGGGGTTGAGGATTGGTGGCGTTTTCCATGGCTTGGTATGGTCCGCCGCAGCGCTGATTCCGATGGGCTCTGCGGACTCATGAGTCCGAGTGGGGGAGGGGGAAGTGGTTGAGCGACCGACCGGAACGGGTGGCCGGCTGACGGCGCTGGAGGTGCAGGATCCTCCGAAGCGCAACCCGCTGTCGCGGGTCAAGCTGGGCCACGTGCTCATGGTGCTCGCCGGACTGCTCGCCCTTGTGTTCAATCTGGCGGTGATCCGCGGCAACCAGGCCACGATCGACGTCGCCGTCGCCGGCGGCGAGATCCGCTCCGGCATGGCGATCACCGACGATCTCGTCGCCGTGCGACGCATCCCCGCCGACCGGCTCCTCTCCGACCACCTGCTCGCCGCCGACCAGGTCGAAGCCGCCATCGGAAGCGTCGCCACCCGCACCATTGCCCCCGGCGAGCCGATCCTCGTCTCCGACGTGCGGGCGGTGGAAACCCAGGACGGTCTGCGGGCGATGAGCGTCCCGGTCGACAAGGGCCGGGCGGTCGCCGGGAGTCTCCGCCGCGGCGACCGGGTCGACGTGGTCGTGGTCGAGGCGGGCCTGGCCCGCTTCGTCGCCGTCGCCGTCGAGGTCATCGACACCCCCACGCTCGACTCCCGGGCCCTCGGGGCCACCTCGAGCTGGACCCCGACTCTGGCGGTCACCGACGAGCAGGCGCTGCGGATCGCCGCCGCCCTCGACTCGGGAGAAGTCCACCTCGTCCGCTCCACCGGGGCACCCGATCCCACCATCGAGCAGGCCACCGCCGGCGGCGACCCCGCACCGGAGTCATCGGGGGAGGGTGGGTCGTGACGGCGCGGCCGATGCAACGGGAGCCGGCGGTCGCCCTCAGCTCGTCGCAGCGTCCCTGGGTGGCGGACCTCATGAGCTATGCCCGCGATCACGCCGGGGTGCGGGTGGTCGGCACGGTGCTGTCGACCCGCGACGCCCTCGAGAGCGACTACGACGTGCTCGTCATCGACGACTCGTCCAGCTTCCTCACCCAACGGCTGGTGGCCCGGGTGCAGGGCCGTCACCGCATCGTGATCGGTGTCTACGACGGGGAGAGGGGTGAGCTGGGCCGGGACCGGCTGCTCGCCATGGGCGTCGACGACACGCTGCGGGCCGACGCCACTCCCCGCGACTTCCTGGCCCGGATCCGCTCCATCACCGAGCAGCATCAGTTCGACCGGGCCTTCACCGGAATCGTGACCGCGGACGGACCCGGCGAGGCCGCGTCGGGCGAACCGGCATCAGGGCGAAGCCCGGACGGCGCGGCACGCGATGCCGCCGGTGGGGACGGTGGTGCCCGAGGCGTCGTGGTCGTCAGTGGTCACGGCGGCGCCACCGAGGTGGCGGTGGGTCTCGCGGCGCGCCTCGCCCACCGGGGTCGATCGACGGTCCTGGTCGACTTCGACACGCTGGAGCCGGCGGTGAGCCAGCGACTCGGCCTCGACCTCACCCCCAACGTGTTCACCGCGGTCGAGAGTCTCCGCTTCGGCGGAACGCTCGACGGGTCCTTCGCGGCCCATCCGGAAGGCTTCGCCGTCATCGGCGGACTCCCCAGTCCCCGGGAATGGGAGGCGTGCCGGGATGACGAGGCGCTGGATCTCGTGACCGAGCTGGCGGCGGCCTTCCGTCACGTGGTGGTGCGGGTGGACCGGCACCTGGAGGATCTCACGTCGTTCGGGGCCGGGGCGGGCCGCTTCGGGGTGTCCCGGGTCCTGGTGAGGACAGCCGACCATCTGGTCGTCGTCGGCGAGCCGTCCCCCACCGGCGTCACCGCCACCCTGGCCTGGATCGGGGACGCCCGCACCCTGTCGCGAGCGCCGGTCCACGTGGTGATGAACCGGTGCGCCCGCAGCATCTACCAGCGGGGGGAACTCATCGAGGAGATCACCCGCACCTTCCCCGCCGCTTCTGTGAGCTTTCTCCCCGACGAGCCGCGGGTGCGCACGGCCGCCTGGCAGGGCGAGGTGGTGGCGGCGGGACGGTTCACCAGGGCGCTCGACGTGCTGGTGGCGACGCTCGATGCCGGGCGCCGTGCCACCGCACCGCCCTCGGGGGCCTCGGCATGACCCCGCCGACCAGGGCCCCGAGCGCCTACGAGCGGCTGCGGGAGCAGGCGGTGGAGCGGATCGAGGACCGCAAGCTCGACGTCCGGAGTCAATCCGACGGGGTGCAGCAGGTGATCCGCAGCGTCGTCGGCGACTACCAGTCGAACGCCCACAAGGGCCTCGCCGAGCCGCTGCGCGACCCGGCCGACATGGAACGCCGCCTGTGGCAGGCGGTCGCCGGGTTCGGCCCGCTCACCGAGCTGCTGGAGAACCCGGCGGTGGAGGAGGTGTTCCTCGAGGGCGACCGGGTGTCCTTCATCGACGACTCCGGGGAGTTGCGCTCGCTCGTCGCCTCCACCTCGGAGGCGGAGCTGCGTCAGGTCGTCGACCGCCTCCTCGCCGGCACCAACCGGCGCCTCGACAGCTCCAACGCCATCGAGCAGGCCCACGTGCTCGACGGCACCGCCCGCCTCACCGCGGTGGTGCCGCCGGTGTCGGCCCGCCTCTCGGCGACGATCCGCAAGTACACCGTCGCCGACGAGACCCTGGC
>CAYUDA010000137.1:0-4918 GCA_964443425.1 uncultured Acidimicrobiaceae bacterium | reverse complement strand
AGCCCGCTGCGGGCGATCAGCTTGTGGAGCCGCTCGATGATTCCTCCGGGCGGAAGGGCCGCTCCAGGGCGTCCACGACCTCGGCCGGCGGGACGTGGTCGGCCAGCGGCGGCAAGTCGTCGAGGTCGCCGATGCCGAGCTTCTCCATGAACAGCTCCGTGGTGCCGTACAGCACCGCCTGCCCCGGACCGGGGGCGTGCCCCACCTCGACCACCAGGCCGCGGCGGGCCAGAGTCTGCAACGCCCGCTCCGAATCGACCCCGCGGATCTCGGAGATCTGGCCCCGCGACACCGGCTGGCGGTACGCCACCACCGCCAGGGTCTCCAAAGCCGCGGCAGACAGACGGGCGGCCCGATCGGTGGCGGCAAACCGCTCCAGGTAGGGGCGGGCCTCGGGGCGGGTGTAGAGGCGCCACCCCCCGGCGACCTCCCGCAGCACGATGCCCCGCTCCGCCGCGGCCAGGTCGTCGCGCAGCCCGGCCAGCTCGGATTCGACCTCGGCCCGCGGCTTCTCGGTCACCTCGGCGATCTCGGCAGCCGTCACCGGCTCCTCCGCCACGAACAGGATCGCCTCCACCACGGCCCGGGTCTCCATCAGCCGCTCCACTCGCTGAGGCCGAGGAACGGCTCCAAACCCTCCAGGACGCCGTCGCCGCGGTGGGTGACCACGATCGGGGCGTCTCGGTGGTCCTGGGCCACCCCGAGCACGCCCCAGCGGGCAAGTTCGAGCAGGGCGAGGAAGTACACCACCACCTCGATGGGACGCTCACAGTCGCCCACCAGGGCGTCGAAGCGGGTCTCGACCGCCTCGGCCACCCGCCGGTTGATGTCGGAGATGGCCGCGTCGACCGAGGGGAGGTCCATTTCGAGGTGGTCGAGGTCGGGCTCGCCGGCGACGGGGCGCAGCACCCGGGCCGCGATCATCCCGAAACGCTCCACGTCGACCCCGAGCCGCACCGGGGGACGGGCCGGCACGATGCCGGGATCGAGCCCGGCGCGCCGCGGCACGAAGCGGGCCATGCCGTCGAAACGGTGCGCCAGCACCGCCGCCACGTCCTTGAAGGTGAGGCAGGCGAGGAGGCGGGAGAGGAGCCGGTCCCGTTCCTCGGCGAGGGCGAACTCCTCGTCGAGGTCGACGGCCCGGTCGTCCGGCAGCAGGAAACGGGCCTTGAGCTGGATGAGGGTGGCGGCGATGAGCAGGAACTCGCTGGTGACCTCCATGTCGAGGTCGTGCATCAGGTCGAGGTGGGCGAGGTACTCGGTCACCAGATCCGAGAGGCTCAGCTCGGTGATCTCGACCTGGTGGGACGTGATGAGCTGCAGCAGCAGGTCGAGCGGGCCCTCGAAGACCGTGGTCTTCACCTCGTAGCTCATCGGTCGGTGACTTCCCTGGAGACGACGGCCGCCATGGTATCGGGGTGGCGGCCTCCCGCCCCGCCTTTCGCCGCCCCGTTCACGCGTCGTCGGCGGCGACCAGGGCGTCCCAGCGGGCCCCGTCCGCCTCCCCTTCTGGCCGGACCCGGCGGGCGAAAGCCACCACCAACGGGTCGGCCCCGATCGCTTCCAGATCGGCAGCCCCCAACGACTCGTGGTCGCGGTAGCGGCGCCACGACGCCGGCAACGGCAGGTGGGCGGCGGCCCCGACGGTGGCCAGAGTCCGCGACACCGCCCCCATGTCGACGTGGCGCTTCCCGACGTCGTGGAGCAAGGCGGCCCGGGTGGCGACCCCGTCGGACCCGAGCCGGGCCCGGGCCCGCAGCGCCACCTCGTAGGCGTGACGCTGATCAGCCGCCGCCTGGTCCCAGAAGAGGGCCCGCTCCGGCGGCGACAACCACGCCGCCACCTCGGACTGCTGGCGCGGGGTGAGGGGACGGGCCCGCAGCACCTCGAAGAAGCGCCGAGTCAGGTGACGGAGACCGGCCGAGCCCACAGGGCTCAGCGCCGCTTCGACTTGCAGTCGACGCAGAGACGGGAGGTGGGACGGAACTCGAGGCGGTCGTCGTCGATGGGGCGCCCGCACAACTCGCACAGCCCGTAGGAGCCGGCCGCCACCTTGGCGAGAGCGGCGTCGACGCTCTCGAGCATGACCCGCAGGTTGTCCACGATCCCGAGCACCTCGCTGCGCTCGGCGGTGGCGGCGGCAGCGTCGGCGAAACCCTCGCCGTACTCCACCTCACCGGTCAACTCCCCGCGCTCGTTGGCGCCGAGATCTCCAAGTTGGCGCACCAATTTGGACCGCTCGGATTCAAGAACGGATGCGGCTTGATCGACGTTCACGACATCGCTCCTCAGGGGTCGAGACCGGCGTGTGGCCCTCGCTACCTTCCGCGCGGATGCGAGGAAACGTACACCTCGTACAGATGACGCGGAGTGACCCGCGTGTAGGTCTGCGTCGTACTGATACTAGCGTGACCCAACAGTTCCTGGACGGTTCTCAGGTCCGCTCCCCCCTCCACCATGTGCGTCGCGGTGGAGTGACGCAGCACGTGGGGGGACACCTCCCCGGGGGGAATCCCGGCCCGGTGGGCGTGACCACGGACGATACGCCACACCCCCTGCCGGCTCAGCCGGCCGCCCCTCCCGTTGACGAACACCGCCCCCGGATCCCGCCGTCCGGCGATGATCTCACGGCGGGCCGGCAAGTAGGCGCGCAAGGCGGCGACCGCGTACGAGCCGAGCGGGACCGCCCGCTGCTTCGCCCCCTTCCCGGTCACCACCGCCTGCGCCTCGTCGAGGTCGAGGTCGAGGAGGTCGAGGTCCGTCGCCTCGCTGACCCGGGCCCCGGTGCCGTAGAGGAACTCGAGCAAGGCGATGTCCCGTTTCCCCAGCGGGGTGGATCGATCGGGGGCGTCGAGCAGCCGCTGCACCTCGTCGATCGTCAACGCCTTGGGCATGGCGCGGCTCCGCCCCGGGCTCTCCAGGAGCACGGTCGGATCGGTGGCGGCGAAATCCTCGGCCACCAGGAAGCGATGCAGTCCCCGTATTGCCGACACCTTGCGGGCCACGGTGGCACGGGCCGCCCCACCGCCGTGGAGTCGGGCCACGAAGGCCGAGACGTGAGGCGGGACGACCTCCTCGACCGTCTCCACCCCCAGCTCCCTCAGGAACGTCCGGTACTGGGTGAGGTCACGCCGGTAGGCGGCCACCGTGTTGCGGGACAGGCCCCGCTCCGCTCCCAACGCCACCAGGAACTCCTCGATACCGAGGCCCAGGTCCATCAGGACCGCTGCAACACGATGAGCAGCCCCACCAGGGTCTTGGCGTCCTCGAAGTCGCGGCGAGCGATCATGCCGGGCAGATCCGCCACCGGGATCGTCACCACCTCGGAGTGCTCCTCCTCCACCCCGGCGGGTTCCACCGGCACCGGCTCCAGGTCGGTGGCGAGGTAGGTCCACATCCTCTCGTCGGTGAAACCGGGACCGGTGAAGAACGTGGCGACCAGCTCGAGGTTCCCCGGCCGGTACCCGATCTCCTCGGCCAGCTCACGGGCCGCCGCCGCCTCCGGGTCCTCGCCGGGGATGTCGAGCTTGCCGGCGGGGATCTCCAACACGTCATGACCCACCGCGGCCCGGTACTGACGGATGAGGATCACCGCGTCCCCCAGCACCGGCACCATCGCCACCGCCCCGGGATGGCGGATCACCGACCGTTGCACGGCACGGCCGTCCGGCGAGAGCAGATGGAGCCGCTCGGCGGTGAGGAACGTCGTCGTCACCAGGGAACGGCTGCCCACCACACGGAACTGGCCCGGTTCCTCCCCCACGGCGGCTCAGCCGTCGACGGTGACGTCCGAGCGGGCAGGGGCGGGTGCCTCGACCCGCCGCTTCCGCGCCAGGGCGGCCCGCACCAACCCGACGAAGAGCGGGTGGGGGCGGTCGGGCCGGGACGTGAACTCGGGATGGAACTGGGTGGCGATGAAGTACGGATGGGAGGGCAGCTCCACCACCTCGACGAGCCGGTCGTCGGGCGACTGGCCGCTGAGGCGCAGACCGGCCTCCTCCAGGTCACGCCGGTAGCGGTTGTTGACCTCCCAGCGATGGCGGTGACGCTCGTAGATGAGCGGTCGCCCGTAGAGCTCGGCGGCCAGCGACCCCTCCGCCAGCTTGGCGGGGTAGACCCCGAGCCGCATCGTCCCGCCCATGTCCTCGACGTCCTGCTGGGAGTCCATCAGGTCGATGACCGGATGGGTCGTCATCGGGTCGAATTCGCTGCTGTTGGCCGACCCGAGGCCGAGGACGTGGCGGGCGAATTCGATGACGGCGCATTGCAGCCCGAGGCAGAGCCCGAGGAAGGGCACCTGCTGCTCGCGGGCGTGACGGATCGCCTGGATCTTGCCCTCGATGCCTCTGATCCCGAAGCCGCCGGGCACCACCATCCCGTGGATACCTTCGAGGTGCGATTCCGCCAGCAGCCCCTCGACCTCCTCGGCCGGTACCCAGCGCAGATCGAGGCTGACGTTGTTGGCGAGGGCGCCGTGGCGCAGCGCCTCCACCACCGACAGGTAGGCGTCGGGGAGGTCGATGTACTTGCCGACGATGCCGATCGTGACCTCTTCCTCGTGGCGGGCCATGCGCTCGACGATCTCGGCCCACCCGGTGAGGTCGGGCGGCGGGGTGTCGAGGTCGAGGACCCGGCACACCACGTCGTCGAGCCCGCCGTCGTGGAGCATGAGCGGCACCGAGTAGATGTTGTCGACGTTGACGGCGTTGATGACGGCATCGGGCTCCACGTCGCAGAAGAGGCTGATCTTGCGGGCGGCGGCATCGTCGATGGGACGGTCGGAGCGCACCACGATCACGTCGGGATGGATGCCGTGGCTCCGCAGCTCGGCGACGGAGTGCTGGGTCGGCTTGGTCTTCAGCTCCTCGCTGGTGGAAAGGTACGGCACCAGTGTGACGTGGATGTAGCAGGTGTTGGA
>CAYUDA010000136.1:0-4926 GCA_964443425.1 uncultured Acidimicrobiaceae bacterium | reverse complement strand
GTGCCCGACGAGGGGCGCTTCGACGAGGTGGCGGGCGGCTTCGGGCCCGAGGAGCTTGCCGCGATCGGTGAGACCGCGTCGGCATACCAGATGAATCTGACGATGCCGAAGTTCGAGTTCCGTTCCGAAACCCACCTGAACGAGCTGCTTCAGGAACTGGGGATGGTGGCGGCGTTCACCGCGCCCTCAGGCACCGACGGCGCCGACTTCACCGGGATGGTGGAGAGCCGCGAGCTCTACATCGCCCACGTGATGCACCAGGCTTTCATCAGTGTCGACGAGCAGGGCACCGAGGCCGCCGCCGCCACCGCGGTGGTCATGGCGGAGTCTATGGCGGCCGACACACCGATCCCGATCACCATCGACCGGCCGTTCCTGTTCTTCATCCGTCACGACTCCACCGGGGAGATCCTCTTCATGGGTCAGGTGACGGATCCCCGCTGAGCCCGTCCGTCAGCCGCGGGCCCGCAGCGCCTCGATCAGGGCCGGGATCACCTTGTGCACGTCACCGACGACGCCGAGATCGGCGACCCCGAAGATGGGAGCGTCGGGGTCCTTGTTGACCGCGATGATGGTGGAGGAGTCCTTCATTCCCACCAGGTGCTGCATGGCGCCGCTGATGCCGCAGGCGAGGTAGACCGACGGCTTGACGGTCTTACCGGTCTGGCCCACCTGGAGGGCGTACGGCGCCCATCCGGCGTCGACCACCGCCCGGCTGGCGCCGACCGCGCCGCCCAGCAGCTCGGCCAGCTCGGCGACGGTGCCGAAGCGTTCGGCGTCGCCGAGACCGCGGCCGCCGGCGACGACCACGTCGGCGGCTTCCAGGTCGGGCCCTTGGCGGGGCGCGACGTGGCGCTCTTCCACCGTGGCGGACCCGGCGTGCCCGGTGTCGGGGGCGGCCACCGCGACCACCTCGGGGGAGGCCTCGCCGGCCGGCTCGGCGGTGAACGCCTTGGGTCGCAGCTCCACCAGCACCGGGGCACCTCCGGTCACCGCGGTCACCACCCGGGTGGTGCCGCCGAGGATCTCGTTGGTGACGAGGACCTCGGCGCCGTTCGGGTCGACGTCGAGGGCGTTGCAGATCACCCCCCGGTCGAGGCGGGCCGAGAGCCGTCCCACGACGTCACGACCGGTGCGACCGGCGCCGAACAGGATCAGGTCGGGCGCCTCGGATTCGACCAGCGCGGCGAGCGCGGCGGCAGCCGGCGGCCCGGGAAGGGTGTCGCCGACGTCGAGGTGGTACACCTTCCCCGCCCCGTGGGCGCCGAGGGCGGCGAAGGCCTCGTCGCTGCCGGGACCGACGTGGAAGGCGGCCGTCTCACCCCAGCCGCGGGCTTTGGTGAGTGCCTCCAGGGCGGCGGCATCGGCGTGCCCGTCACTCTCTTCGGAGAAGACCCAGGTCGTCATTCAGATCACCTTCACTTGTTCGAGCAGCGCGAGGATGCGGAGGTAACCCTCGCCGTCGTCTTCGACGATCTCGCCCGCTTGGCGAGCCGGCACCGGCTCGACGGAGCGGATGTCTTGCCCGACGGTGGGCTCGATGCCGAGATCGCCGCAGCTCACGGTGTCGATCGGCTTTCGCTTGGCGTCCATGATCCCCTTGAAGGTGGGGTAGCGGGGATCGACGACGCCCGACGTCACCGTCAGCAGCACCGGCAGCGGCGCCGCGACGTCGTCGTAGCCGGCCTGGGTCTGGCGCTTGATCCGCACCGTTGCGCCTTCGAGGGTGACGGCACGAGCGAAGGTCAGCGACGGCATCGCCAGCAGCTCGGCGAGCTGCTGGGGCACCACGCCGCTCGAGCCGTCGGTGGATTCGGTGCCGGCGATCACCAGGTCGGGTCCTTCCCGCTCCAGCGCCGCCGCCAGCACCTTGGCGGTGAGCAGGGTGTCGGCGCCCCGCAGGGTGGCGTCGTCGACGACCACGGCCCGGTCGGCGCCCATCGCCAGCGCCTGGCGAATGCCCGCCAGATTGCCGGAGGGCGACATCGAGACCAGGGTCACGGTCGAGTCGCCGGCCTCCTCGGCGAGTCGGAGACCGATCTCGACTCCGTAGCGGTCGGTGTCGTCGAGCACCTGATCGTCGGGCCGGACGACGAAGTGGCTGTCCGGATCCAGCATGTAGGGGGTCGCCGGATCCGGGATCTGCTTGACGCAGACGGCGATGTTCATGGGTGGTCACTCCTCACGACGGATGTCCAGATGGTACGGGATCGGGGGGCAACACCGGTCAGGTCGGCTCCTCGGCCAGGATCGGGAGCAGGGCGTCGACCAGGGAGCCGAAACCCTCCCGGGCGGCGGCGGCGGCGGCGGTCACCTCGGCGTGGGACAGTTCGGTGCCGGTGATGCCGGCGGCGTGGTTCGTCGCCAGGGAGATCGCCGCCACCCGCACGCCCATGTGGCGAAGGGCGATGACCTCGGGCACGGTCGACATGCCGACCAGGGTGCCGCCGAGGCGCCGCACCATCTCGATCTCTGCCGGTGTCTCGTAGCTCGGCCCCAGGAGCCAGGCGTAAACGCCTTCCTTGTAGGGACGGCCGAGCTGTTCGCAGACGGCGGCGATGCGGCGTCGCAGCCCGGCGTCGTAGGCGTCGGTCAGGTCGGGGAAGCGGGGCCCGATCCGGTCGTCGTTCGCCCCCATGAGCGGGTTCCGGGACGTGAGGTTGAGGTGGTCCCGGATCGCAACCAGGTCGCCGACGTCGATGTCGGGGGCGATGCAGCCGGCGGCGTTGGTGAGCAGCACGGTGTGGCAGCCTGCCGTCGCCGCGGTCCGGACCCCGAACACGACCTCGGACAGCCCCCACCCCTCGTAGGCATGGACCCTCCCGGCGAACAGCAGCACCCGCCCGCCGTCCACCTCGACGGAGGACACCGTCCCGGCGTGGCCCGCCACCTGCGGCTGGGGGAAATGGGGGATGTCGGCGTAGGGAACGGTGATGGCGGCGGGGAAGGTTGTCGCGTAGTCGCCCAGTCCGGATCCGAGGACCACGGCGGCGTGATGACGTTCCACGCCGGTCCGTGCCGCAATGGTTCGTGCGGCATCCTGGAGGAGCTCGTAGGTCATGGACTCTCCCGCGGGTTCGGCCCCGCAGCCGTCTCAGCCTAGGGGGGCGGCGCCGCGATTGCCGGGGGAACGCTCAACCGACCCGACCCAGGACGAGTGGCGCCGGGTCGGGGGCTTCGTCGGCGAGGCGCCATGCCCGTTCTAGCAGCGGCAGAGCCGCCTCGAGCCGTTCCTGGTCGCGGTACGCCACCCGGGCGAGTGGTGTCCCTCGCTCGACGGCGTCGCCTCTCTTGGCGAGCACCGTGATGCCGACGGCGGGGTCGACGTCGTCCTCCTTGCGGCTCCGGCCGGCGCCGAGGCGGACCGCAGCCACCCCGATGTCGCGGGCGTCGCAGGCGGCGACGTATCCGGGCCCGGGGGCGGTCAGCTCGTGCCACCGGGGTCCTTGCGGGAGCAAGGAGCGATCCTCGGTGACCCGCGGGTCGCCGCCTTGGGCGGCGATGACGGCCGCCAGCTTCTCCATCGCCCGCCCCGAGTCGCGGGCGTCGCCGAGGAGGCGGCGAGCCTCGCTCCGCTCGTCGCAGATCCCACCCACCAGCAGCATCTCCGTCCCGAGCCGGAGGGTGAGCTCCACGACGTCGTCGGGTCCTTCCCCGGACAGCACGTCGAGAGATTCGGCCATCTCGTTGGCGTTCCCCACCGCCCGTCCCAGGGGCTGATCCATGTCGGTGAGCAGGGCATGCACCACGGTGCCGTGGCCGGCGCCGAGCTCGACCATGGTCTCGGCGAGGCGCCGGCCCGAAGCCTCGTCGGCCATGAAGGCCCCCGACCCGACCTTGACGTCGAGGACGAGCCCGTCGAGGTCCTCGGCCAGCTTCTTCGACATGATCGACGAGGCGATGAGCGGCAGCGACGGCACCGTCCCGGTGGCGTCCCGCAGCGCGTAGAGCATGCGATCGGCGGGGACCAGGGTCTCCGACTGGCCGGCGAGCACCAGGCCGTGCGCCTCCACGATGCGGGTGAACTCGGCCGGTTCGAGCCGGGTGCGGAACCCCGGGATCGACTCCAGCTTGTCGAGGGTGCCGCCGGTGTGGCCGAGGCCTCGCCCCGACATCATCGGCACCGCCACCCCACAGGCCGCCACCATCGGGCCCAATGGGATGCTGATCTTGTCGCCGACGCCGCCGGTGGAGTGCTTGTCGACCTTGGGGGCGGCGACGCCGGTGAGGTCGAGCACGTCGCCGGAGTGGAGCATCGCCTCGGTCCACTGCACCAGCTCGTCGCTGTCGAAGCCACGGATGAACACGGCCATGAGCAGGGCCGCCATCTGGTAGTCGGGGATCGATCCCTCGGTGTAGGCGGCGACGATCTCGTGCAACTCGCCGGCGGTGAGGGCCTCCCCGTCGCGCTTGCGCTCGATCAACTCGATGATGGGGAGACGGCTCATGCTGTTCCCTCGTTCGGAAGCGGCCAGTATGGCCGGTCCGCCCGATTTCCGCGCGCATCTCGGTCACCGTGCGTAGCGGTCTCCCCTCAGCGCACCACGCGCCCGGCGCGGACCACGACCCCCTCGGCCCGGAGCAGGGCCGCCTGCTCGGCTTCCTCGCCGGGGACGAGGCGCCCGGTCGCCGTGACCACCCGCCACCATGGCAGGCCGGGGCTGCGGCGCAGCAGGTTGCCGACGGCCCGAGCGGCTCCCGGGTATCCGGCCTCGGCTGCCACCTCGCCGTAGGCCATGACCTCCCCAGGGCCGAGCGCCGTGATCACCGACACCACCGCGGTGGTGAAGTCGTCGTCGGCGGCGGGGCCGGTCACAGGGTGCCGAAGAGCCGATCTCCCATGTCGCCGAGGCCGGGAACGATGTAGAAGGCGTCGTTCAGCTCCCGGTCGTGGGCCGCCGCCACGATGCGGACGTCGGGATGGTC
>CAYUDA010000135.1:0-5012 GCA_964443425.1 uncultured Acidimicrobiaceae bacterium | reverse complement strand
TACCTGGAAGGCGAGGCGCCCGCCGGGCAGGCCTCGACCATCATCGACCTCACCGAGCCGTCGCCGCTCGTGCTGCGGGAAGGCCCGGTCGAGGAGGTCTAGCCACGGATCCGGTCACCCGCCCGGCGAGCCGGTCGCGGCGGGCGCGGCCTGTGCGGTACCCTCCGGGGAGGCCACCGGCCGCCGCCGCGATCGGCGAGCGGGGGGAGTGCCGCACTACCCTGGCCGGACTGCTCATCCGGTGTGAAGGAACCTGATCATGATCGACTCCCGCCCGCTCGAAGAGGTCGACTCGGACCTCGCCGCCCTGATCAGCAAGGACGTCACCAGGCAACGCTCGAAGATCCAGCTGATCGCCTCCGAGAACTTCATCTCGGTTGCGACGATGCAGGCGTCGGGCTCGGTGCTCTCCAACAAGTACTCGGAGGGATACCCGGGACGCCGCTACTACGAGGGCTGCCAGGTGATCGACGAGATCGAGACCCTCGCCATCGACCGCGCCAAGCTGCTCTTCGGCGCCGAGCACGCCAACGTCCAGGCCCACAGCGGATCGCAGGCCAACATGGCCGCCTACCTGGCGGTGCTGGAGCCGGGCGACACCATCCTCGCCATGCGCCTCGACCAGGGTGGCCACCTCACTCACGGCTCGCCGGTGAGCTTCTCCGGGAACCTCTTCAACGTGGTCTCCTACGGGCTCGACCCCGACACCGAGATCCTCGACCTGGGGCAGGTGCGGCGCCTCGCCCGCGAGCACCGCCCGAAGATGATCGTCGCCGGCTACTCGGCCTACTCCCGACTCATCGACTGGAGGGTGTTCCGAGAGATCGCCGACGAGGTCGGGGCGATCTTCCTGGTCGACGCCGCCCACATCATCGGCCTCATCGCGGGACGGGCCCATCCCAACCCGGTGCCGCACGCCGACATCGTCACCGCCACCACCCACAAGGCGCTGCGGGGTCCCCGCGGCGGGATGATCCTGTGCCGGGAGAAGTTCGCCAAGGACATCGACAAGACGGTGTTTCCCTACGCGCAGGGCGGGGCGATCAACAGCCAGATCGCGGCCAAGGCCCTCTGCTTCAAGCTGGCGGGCACGGTCGAGTACGAGCGCTACGCCCACCAGATCGTGCGCAACGCCCAGGTGCTCGGCAACACCATCGGCGACGAGGGTCTCCGCATCGTCTCGGGCGGCACCGACAACCACATGTTCCTCACCGACCTGCGTTCCCTCGACGAGGAACTGACCGGGAAGGAATCCGCCACCCTGCTCGACGAGTACGGGATCACGCTCAACCGCAACGCCATCCCCTTCGATCCCCGTTCCCCGTTCATCACCAGCGGGCTTCGCATCGGGACACCTGCGGTCACCACCGCCGGGATGATGCAGGAGGAGATGGTGACGCTGGGGAGGCTCATCGTCGAGGTGCTGCGCAAGCGGGGGGACCAGCGGGCCCTCAAGCAGCTCGGGGAGCGGATCTCGGAGCTGGCGGCGGCCTTCTCCCCATATCCCGAGGACTTCCCCGGCCACGTGTAGCCTCGACGGGGAAGGACCGCGAGCGGAGGCAACCATGGCGCCGGGACCGTCCGGCTGCCGGCACGACACTTGCCCAAGCCCCGAGCCTGGGGTACATTCCCGCCGCCCGGCCGGGTCATTTCCGGGAGCGCCGAGGATGCGCCGCCCGGAGCCCGCGACCTGCCAGACTTCGACGACCACCCGACGAGGCGATCCGTGATGCCACCGGCAGACCAGATCACCGGGGGATTCCCCCACGGTGTCGACTTCCTTTCGTCCGCGCTCGCCGGGCTGGTGATCGGGCTCCTGCTCGACTGGTGGCTCGGCACGGCGCCGGTGCTGGTGGTGATCGGCATCGTCGCCGGGTTCCTCAGCGGCTTCTACAAGGTGTGGCGCTACTCGGAGATCATCGAGCGCCAGGCCGAGGGCAAGAGCCATGGGCGCTGAACCCGCCCCGCCGCTCCCGGTGGAGTACCAGCCGGCTCCCGGGCGTCCCGGCATCGAGGCTCGCATCGGACGTGACATGGCGTGGCGTGGACTGTGGGTGGGGCCGCTGATCGTCGCCGCCTTCGGCTTGCTGCGAGGCGGCGCCGGCGCGGTGGCCGCCGCGGTGGGGGTGGTGGTGGTCGTCGCCAACTTCCTGCTCGCCGGGTGGCTGCTCTCGGCCGCGGCCGCCATCTCCCTGAGGCTCTATCATGCGGCCGCCCTGTTCGGTTTCCTCATCCGGCTCGGTCTCATCACGGCGACCATGTTCGGCGTCGCCGCCCTCTTCGAGATCGACCGGCCGGCGTTGGGGATCGGGGCAGTCGTCGCCTATCTGGTGCTGCTGGTGTGGGAGGCGGCGGCGCTGACGGCGGGGGCACGGAAGGAGTACCAGTGGGGCCGTTGATCCTGGCGAGCGCGGAATGTGACCCGGCGGCAGACATCATCTGCAAGCCGGACAACGTCATCGAGCTGTTTCGCTACAACGACGCGCTGTTCTCGATCGGCCCGTTCCATTTCACCCGCACCGTCTTCCTCATGTTCCTGGCGATGGCGATCGTGCTGGTGCTGCTCTACTTCGGGCTGCGCCGCAAGGCGCTCGTCCCCGGCAAGCTGGGGGTGCTCGTCGAGAGCACGGTCAGATACGTGCGGGACGAGGTGGCGGTCGGCATCATCGGCCCGGAGGGGACCCGCTACGCCCCCTACCTGCTGTCGATCTTCCTGTTCATCCTGGTCGGCAACCTCTTCGAGGTCACCCCGTTCATCAGCTTCCCGATCACGTCGCGGATGGCGATCCCGGGGTTCCTGTCGCTCGTCACCTGGGTGATCTTCGTGGTGGTGGGGTTCGCCAAGAATGGTTTTGGCTACATCGGTGGCATCGTATGGCCCAAGTCGGTGCCGATCTTGCTGCGGCCGCTGGTGGGTCTCATCGAGTTCGTGTCGACGTTCCTGCTGCGCCCCATCACCCTGGCGGTGCGGCTCTTCGCCAACATGGTGGCGGGGCACCTCATGCTGACCCTGCTGCTCGTCTCCGGTTGGGTGTTCATGTCGAGCGTGGGCGACATCGGAATCCGGTCCGTCATCGGCGTGCCGTGGTTCGTCTTCGGCCTCGGGATCTTCGTCTTCGAGATCGTCGTCGCCGTGCTCCAGGCCTACATCTTCACCTTGTTGGCGGCGGTCTACGTGCAGTCATCCGTTCATCCCGAGCACTGAGTAGGAGGAAAGCGAGTATGGACGCAATCAAGGGAGCCATCGCCCTGGTGGGCTACGGCCTCGCCGCGATCGGGCCGGGCATCGGCATCGGCATCGTGGTCGGCAACGCCATCACCGCGATGGCCCGCCAGCCCGAGGCGGCGGGGATGGTGCGCACCACCATGTTCCTCGGCATCGCCTTCACCGAGGCACTGGCACTGATCGGCTTCGTCCTGTTCTTCATCGCGTAGGGGAGCAGTGCGAGCATGTTGATTCCGATTCTGACGCTCCTCGCGGCCGAACAGCCGGTGCCCGAGAGCAGTGAGGGCATCGACCTCCTGTTCCCGGACCCCTCGGAGCTGATCGCGGGCATCATCGCCTTCACGATCATCTTCGTCTTCGTCTGGAAGTGGGTGCTGCCCACCCTCCAGGACATCATCGAGAAACGCCAGCAGGCCATCAAGGCCGAGCAGGCGGCCGCCGAGGCCGCCAAGATCGAGGCCGAGAGCCTGCTCGCCGACTACCGCACCCAGCTCGCCGGAGCCAGGGACGAAGCGAGCCGCATCGTCGAGGACGCCCGCCAGGCCGGCGAGGCGGTCAAGGGCGACGTCGTCGCCCGGGCCCAGTCGGAGGCGGACGCCATCAAGCAGCGGGCCGTCGCCGAGGCGGCAACCGAACGGGACCGGCTCGCCGTGCAACTGCGCCGCGAGGTGGCGGCACTGTCGCTCGACGTGGCCGAGAAGGTGGTCGGCTCCAGCCTCGACGAGGAGGCGCAGCGGGCGCTGGTCGAGCGCTACATCGACGAACTCGGAGGGACGAAGGCCTGAGCGATGAGTGAGATCCCGTTCTCCGACCAGATCGAGCATTACGCCGCCGCGGTGCTGGACATCGCTCACGCCGAGGGCGATCCCAGCCGGATCACCGAGGAGCTGTACCGGGTCTCGCAGGCGATCGACGCCAGCCCGGAGCTGCACGACACGCTGGCGGATCCGCGGGTGCCGATGGAGCGCCGCCACGCGGTGGTGGCCGAGGTGCTGGAGGGACGGGCCGCCGACCCCACCATCGCGCTCGTCTCATACCTCGTCATGGCCGGCCGCAGCAACGAGATGCGTGAGATCGCCACTCGGGCGCTGGAGCTGGCGGCGGCCCGGGAGGAGGAGGTGCTGGCGGAGGTGCGCAGCGCCATCGACCTGGAGCCCGAGGTGGTGGAGCGGCTCACCGCCAAGCTGGCGGAGATGACGGGCCGGCGGGTACGGGTGACCGTCACGGTCGATCCGTCGCTGATCGGCGGGATCGTCGCCAAGGTGGGAGACACGGTATTCGACGGGTCGGTGCTGAGCCGGCTCAAGGAACTGCGAGAGGTATGGGGATGACGAATGGCTGAAATGACGCTCGATCCCGGCGACGTCACCGCAGCGCTGCGCAAGAACCTCGAGGGCTGGTCGCCTTCGGTGGAGGCCGAGACCGTCGGGTACGTCACCTCGGTCGGTGACGGCGTCGCCCATGTCACCGGGCTGCCCGGCGCCGCCGCCAGCGAGCTGCTGGAGGTCCCCGGCGGGCTCACCGGCGTCGCACTCAACCTCAACGAGGATTCGATCGGCGCCGTGATCATGGGCGACTCGAGCACCATCGAGGAAGGCGACGAGGTCCATTCCACCGGCCGGGTGCTCTCGATTCCGGTGGGGGACGGCCTGCTGGGGCGGGTGATCGACCCGTTGGGCAACCCGATCGACGGCAAGGGCCCGATCGAGTTCTCCGAGACCCGCCTCCTCGAGACGCAGGCGCCGTCGGTGGTGCAGCGCCAGCCCGTCAAGGAGCCGCTCCAGAC
>CAYUDA010000134.1:0-5012 GCA_964443425.1 uncultured Acidimicrobiaceae bacterium | reverse complement strand
CGACGAGATCGTCGACGATGTCCTCGACGTGTCGCTCAGTCGTCGGCGCGGTCGACCGGCTTCCAGTCGGGGGTGTGATCGATGAGGAACTCGCTGACGGCGCGGGACCGCTCCAACGTCTCACAGAGCTGCTCACGACCCATCATCACGTCGACGAGCGACAGCTCCCGACTCCCCACGATCGAGAGCCGCCGTTCCGCCGCCGTGCTGAGCGCCCCGGTCGACTCGACGCTGGAGACCTCGATCGGAAGCTCCATGCCCCCGATCCCGGACAGCTCGGCGGCCAGCATCACCAGCTCCGGCGGCGCTGCCAGCGGGGGTAGCGCCCAGTTGAACAGCAATGGGAGCCGGAAGTCGCCCTCGGGCTCCTCGTAGTCGGTGCCCATCTCGATCATGCGGTCTTCGAGACTGAGGACCACCCGGGGCTCGACGTCGAAGGCGACGTTGAGGTCGAGCGGGCCGTCACATGCGAAGTCGGGGTGCATGTCGACCTCCCAGGACTGGCGCAGCGAGTACGTCTCGATGAAATGACGCTCGTCGTGGACGTGGAAGCCGTGCTCGACGGCGTGATCCTTGAGGTAGGTGATGAAGCCGGCGATGTCGATAGCCATGACCCGAATGCTACCGGCCGGCGGTGACGACTTCGGGGGCGTCCCCGCCGGATCAGGAAACAGCGACCGACACGGTGAAGGGCCCGTCGCCGGTGATCGACACCGCACGCAGGTCGTCGACGGTGGCGACCGCCTCAAACGAGCCGGGAGGGTGGGTCGTCGCCACCGCCACGACCGTCGCCCCGATGGAACGGGCCGCGGCAGCCCCGCTGGGAGCGTCTTCGAACACGACGAGGGCCCGGCCTGCGACGCCGAGCGCGTCTGCCGCCGCCTGGTAGGGATCGGGGTACGGTTTGCCGCGGCTCACGTCGTCGGCGGTGACGAGTACGGGCGGGTCGACGATGCCGGCCGCAGCGAAACGGGCCGTCACCAGGCGGCGGGACCCGGAGGTGACGACGCCCCATCGGCCGTCGGGGAGGGAGGCGACGAGTTCGGCGGCGCCGGGCACCGCCCGCACCCCGGGGACCCGCTCCTGTTCGAGGTCGGCGAGCCTGGCGACGGCCGCCGCCGCCTCGGGCGGCGCCAACCGGGGCCGCAGCGTGTCCTCGGCCCGCACCCCGTGCAACGCTGCCATGACCTCGACTGCGTCGAGACCGAACTCGTCGCAGAGCTGGCGCCAGGCATCCTCGACCGCCGCAACGGAATCGACGAGCACCCCGTCGGAGTCGAAGACGACGGCGTCACACCTCAGCTCCACGTCCTGTCACCCCACCGTTTCCTCGCCGCTCCCGGTTCGGGCCGCAGCCTACCGGCGTCGTCAATCGAGCATTCGCACGATGAGGCCGCTGCCGACCTTGGGAAGGAACCAGGTCGATTTGGGCGGCATCACCATGCCGCGGTCGGCCACCGCCTCGACGTCGTCCATGCTCACCGGGTGGATGGCGAAGCACACCACACATCCGTCCCGGTGCTGCAGCTCGTCCAGACCGCGCGACCCCGGGACGTAGTCGATGCGGGGATCGGAGCGGGGGTCGCCGATGCCGAGGATGGGGTCGAGCACCAGATCCTGGAGCAACACTGCGTCCAGCCTCCCGTAGACGTCGCCGGGGATCCTGTCAGGCGGCACGGTGAGTCGGAACCAGCGATCCCCCACCGCCATCCCGAACACACCGGGACGGCCGGGACGAGCCGCCTCGGGATCATCGGGCGGCAACTCCTCGACGGTGACGACCTCGGCGACCCGCGCCAGGAATTCGGTCGGGGTGAGCCCGTTGAGATCCCGGATGCAACGGTTGTACTCCATGATGCGCAGTTCGGTTTCGGGAAAGAGCACCGCGAGGAGGTAGTTGTACGGCTCGTCGCCGGTGTGATCGGGATGAGCGGCCGCTTCCTCGTGGGCGTAATGGGCCGCCGCCGCACAGCGATGGTGACCGTCGGTGATGTAGAGGGTCTCGATCGAGGCGAGGACCTTCTCCAACCGCCGCACCTCCTCCGGGTCGTCGACCACCCAAACCGTCTGCTCGATCCCGTCGGCGGCGAAGTCGATCAGCGGCCGGCGTGAGCCGATTTCGGCGGTCAGGGCGACGGCGCCGGCGTCGGACCGGTAGGCGAGGGCCACCGGGTAGGAGTCGGCCCGCAACTCGGCGATGTGGCGTGCCAGCCGCTCCTCGCTGGCGCGGGTGGTGTATTCGTGACGCCGGATCCGGCCTTCGTCGTAGGCGGCGACCGCCACCTCGGCCACCACCCCGGTGTGTCCCCGGACGCCGTCCGACAGCCGGTACACGTAGAACGCCGGCGTGCCCTGCCATTGGTAGATGCCGTCGCGGATCATGGCGTCGAGACGAGCCCTCCCTGCGACCGCCTCAGGGGAGACGAACCCCTCGCCGCCGGTGCGGATGGTGTCGCGCATGACGTGCTGGAAGCTGTACGGATCCTCGGCCTCGAGGCGTTCCCAGTAGCCCTCGGGCACCCGGGACACCGGCGGTGTCGCCACCCGAGCGGCGAGGTCGGGACGCGGCAGGTAGGCGCGGAAGGGACGGATGAGCGGCGTCATGTCCTCATCTCAGTCGTGGCCGGTCGACACTGCGATGACGTCACCCAGCGCCTCGATCGCCCACAGGACCTCCTTCTCGACGTCGCCCCCGACCCGCATCACCACCGAGGCGGCCCGTCCGCCGGCGAACACCGAGTTCTCCATGTGCTCGACGTTGAGGTCGGCTTCCCTCAGGATCCCGAGAACCCGCGCCAGCACCCCGACCCGGTTGTGGTGGCGGATGGTGAGCGACGTCATGCCAAAGCCGGTGGGGAGCAGGTTGACGCAGTTCGGGACCGATCCGTCCTCGAAGGCGTCGATGATCTCGATCACGGCGTCGGCGATGGCCTCCTGCGCCTGTTCGGTCGACGCCCCGATGTGGTGGGTGCCGTAGACGTTGGGGTGACGGGCGATCGCCGAGTCGAACCCGGCCTCTCCGGTCTGAGGCTCGTCGGCGTAGACGTCGAGCCCGGCCCTGATGCCTTTGGCGTCCATCGCCTCGATGAGAGCCGCTTCGTCGAGCACGCTCCCCCGCGAGGTGTTGATGATGATGGCGCCCGGCTTGACGTGCTGGAGCAACTCCCGAGAGATGAGGTGCTCGGTGCTTTCGTCGGCGGGGACGTGGAAGGTCAAGACGTCACAGGTCTCGGCCATTCGGGTGAGGTCGGGGACGGAGCGCACCCCGAGCGCGTCGAGCCGGGCCTTGATGTCGGCGCTGCGGCCGGGACGCTCGATGACGACCAGCTCCATGGCGAAGGCCTTGGCTCGCTCCGCCACCGCGAGGCCGATACGGCCGACACCGACGATGCCGATGGAGCGGCCGGCGAGGCCGCGGGCTTTGCCATAGCGGGTCTTGTTCCACTTCCCGGCACGCAGGTCGGAAACGTTGTCGGCGATGCTGCGGTCGATGGCGGTGAGCAGCCCCATCGTCAGTTCGGCGACGGCGAGGGCGTTCCGGCCCGGGGTGTTGCATACGAAGATGCCGCGGTCGGCGGCCGCCGCGGTGTCGATCGTGTTGGTTCCCGCCCCGGCCCGGATGATGAGCGTGAGGGTCTGGGTGGCTTCCACCGCCTTGGCGGTGACGCGGGTGCTCCGCACGACGAGGACGTCGTGACCGTTCAGTTCGGCGGAGAGGGTGTCTCCGGTGAGCTCCGGCAGGTAGGTGACGGTATGACCCATCTGCTCGAGACGCTCACGGTGGGTTTCGGGAAATGTGTCGGCGAGGAGGATTCTCACGATCTGCCCTCGTGGTGAGTGGGGTGAAGGCCACCATCTTTACACTTCGTATAAGCGGCGGCCAATGCCACCTAGCAGCATCGCACAGCGGCGCCGGCTTTGGGGAAGGGTCTTGTTCCTGTGAGACTTCTTCGTCATCGTGCTCTTCGGATCGCTCGCCATCCCGACCAGCGCCGCCCGGGAGCGGATGCCAGGGCTTCAGCCCGCCGAGGAGGCGTCCTCGGCGGGGGTGTCGGCCGCGGCGTAGCTCTCCAATTCGGCTGCGAGTCGCTGCTTGGCGCCGTCGTCGAGAAAGCTGGCCTCGATCGAGTTGGCGGCCACCGCCACCAGCTCCTCACGGGTGAGGTCCAAAGCCTGCTGCGTCGCGGCATAGTTGTCGGCGACGTAGCCGCCGAAGTAGGCGGGGTCGTCGGAGTTGATCGTGACGCAGAGCCCGGCGTCGAGCGCCTCTCGCAGTGGATGCTCCTCGAGGGAGTCGAAGACGCCGAGCGCAACGTTGGAGAGCGGGCACATGGTGAGCGGAACACCGTCGAGGCGCAACCGCTCCACCAGCCGGGCGTCCTCCAGGGCCCGCACCCCGTGGTCGATGCGCTCGGCGTGGAGCAGGTCGAGTGCCTGCCACACGTACGCCGGAGGGCCCTCCTCGCCGGCGTGGGCCACCCGATGCAGGCCTTCGGCCTCGGCCCGGGCGAAGACGTCGGCGAACCTCGACGGGGGGTTCCCCACCTCCGAGGAGTCGAGCCCCACCCCGAGTAGCAGGTCCCGGTACGCCAGGCCCTGCTCGAGGGTCGCCATCGCCGCCTCGGGCGAGAGATGGCGGAGGAAACACATGATGAGGCCGGTGGAGACACCGAATCGCCGCTCCCCGTCACGCAGCGCGGCGCTGACGCCGCCGATGACGGCTTCGAAGGGAATTCCGCGGTCGGTGTGGGTCTGCGGATCGAAGAACACCTCGGCCCGGCGCACCCCGTCGGCCGCGGCCCGTTCCAGGTAGGCCGACGTCATCTCGTGGAAGTCGGCCTCGGTCTGCAGCACCCCGGCGCCCTGGTAGTAGAGATCGAGGAAGTCCTGCAGGTCCCCGAAGCGGTACGCGGCCCGCAGCTCCTGCACCGAGCGATAGGGAAGCCCGACTGCGTTCCGACCGGCCAGCTCGAAGAGCAGCTCCGGTTCGAGAGTACCCTCGATGTGGAGGT
>CAYUDA010000133.1:0-5080 GCA_964443425.1 uncultured Acidimicrobiaceae bacterium | reverse complement strand
CGTCGAGCACCTCGTTGGCGAGGCGCTCGGCCATGGTGTTCTCCTTGCGGCGGCGAGCGAACTCGACCAGCCAGCGGACCGCCAGGGTCTGGGCCCGGCGCGGTCGCACCTCGACCGGGACCTGGTAGGACGAACCGCCGACCCGGCGGGACCGGACCTCGATCGAGGGCCGGACGTTGTCGATCGCCTTCTTGAGGGTGGGAAGGGGGTCGCCACCGGTGCGGCGCTCCACGATCTCGAGGGCCCCGTAGACGATGCGGCGGGCGGCGCCCTTCTTGCCGCGCCACAGGACCTTGTTGATGATCTGGCTCACGAGCACGCTCCGGTAGATCGGATCGGGCTCGACCTTGCGTACTTCAGCGGGTGCACGACGCATCGGCTAGGACTCCTTCTTGGCGCCGTATCGAGATCGTGACTGCTTGCGCCCGTCGACGCCTGCGGCGTCGAGTGCTCCCCGGATGACCTTGTACCTGACGCCAGGCAGGTCCTTCACCCGGCCACCACGGACGAGCACGATCGAGTGCTCCTGGAGGTTGTGCCCCTCACCCGGGATGTAGGCGGTGACCTCCATCTGGGAGGTGAGGCGTACCCGTGCCACTTTGCGCAGCGCCGAATTGGGCTTCTTGGGCGTGACCGTGTAGACGCGCGTGCACACGCCGCGGCGTTGCGGCGAGCCGGCGAGACCCAAAGTCTTCGTCTTCTTCGGCTTCGGCTTCCGACCCTGACGGATCAGTTGCTGCACGGTCGGCACAGTGCTGTCTCTTCTCTCTTCGGCGCACCCCGACCCCCTGGAGGGACGGGTTCTTACAGACGAAAATCGGCGCAACCACCTGCGGTGGCCGCCGCCGACCCCTCTTGGATCGCTCCGCTCACAACAGCGCCGAGGCGCCTCCGGGTAAGCGCGGACCCGTTGGGTTAAACCGAACGGGAAGTATAGGGAACCCCCGGGAACACACGCAAGCCGGCGAAGACGGGCCTTCCGGTCGTTTCGCCCGCCCCCGAGAGGCCTCAGACCGGCCCGGCGCGGCGCCGGACGGCCCCGATCAGGCCCGGTGAGGGATCAGTTTTCGGTTTTGACCTTGATGGCGCCGGTCTTGAATCCTATGGCGACCAGCACCCCCACGATCAGCACCAGGAACAGCAGTTTCTTCATCGTCACTCCGGGAGGTGTGCCTTCCAGGGTAGCGAGGTCGCGGTGGTACGCCGCGGCTCGTCCCTCCCCTCGCTTGCCGGCCGGCGTGTCGCCCCGACCGCTCAGATCGGGAACTCCGGCGGTTCTCCCGCCGGTTGCTCGGGCCGACCGGTGACGGGACGGGCATCGCCCGCCGGTCGCGCCGACGGCCGTGAGCCGACCTGGAGCCCGGTCAGGGTGATGAAGGCGACGAACACTGCCAGCAACGGGGAGTCGAGCACGACGATGGCGGCCACCGCGGCGGCGGCACCGGCGACGACGGACACTCCCTTGGCAATGGTGAGGGCTCGTCGCGGGGTGACGATCTCGAGCAGGCTGGTCACCATGTGCCCGCCGTCGAGCGGCAGGATCGGCAACCAGTTGAGGATCCCCCACACCAAGGCGACGTAGATGAAGCTGCCGATGGCGATCCAGAGAAAGTCGGAGACCCCGTCGAACCAGCCGGCAGAGCGGGCCAGCCAGAGTGCCCCGCCGAGCAGGACACCCACCGTCGAGCCGGCCGCCGAGATGAGGAACCGCTTCACCGGCGACAGCTCGGTGGTCACCGGGTACATGGTCACGCCCCCGAGGGCGAACAGGGTGATGGTCACCGACGGTGCCCCGAAGGCGCGGGCGGTGAAGGCGTGGCCGGCCTCGTGCGCCACGACGGCGAGGAAGGCGGCACAGGTCCAGGCGACGATCTCGAGTCCCTGGAGCTGCCCGAAGGCGAGCAGGGCGATGAGGGCGAACGAGTAGTGCACTCGCACCGGGACCCCGAGCATGGAGAACGTGAGCACGCTGCCGTCCGCTCCCGCCTCAGCCGCGCCGCGACTTCACGACCCGGCGGGTCGGAGGTGGCACGGCGGCGATGCGCCGGCATTGCGGGCAGTGACCGGCGGGCCAGGCGAGCGCCCGCCCGCAACGCGGACACATGGTGAACAGTCGCATCCCTCTCATCCTAGGACCCACCGGAACCAGCGACGCTCCTACCTAATGTGGCGCTGCCGGTACTCTCTGTGACGTGCAGCGCGCCGCCTCCCCCCGACGTCGCCGGCGAAGCCGCTCCCTGGGAGCGGCGCTGCTGCTCGTGATCGCCACCGCCCTCACCCCACCGGCCCCGGCCCGGGGCGACGACCCGCTGCTGGTGGAGCCGTTTGAGAGCGAGACGTGGCACGACGGCTGGATCGACTGGCGGGCCGCCGACGACGCCAACACCGACATCGTGCCCGGCTACCACGGCAACGGGCTCGCCGTCGCCATCCCACCCAATCAGCGCCGCGGCACCGGACCCCACTTCCGTCTCCCCGACGGCGTCGAGGAGGCATGGTTCCGCTACCACCTGCGGCTCGACTCCTGGGACGCCATCACCTCGGGCAAGCTTCCCGGGTTCGCCGGAGCGCCCAACGCCACCGCCAAGGGGTGCCTGCCCTCCACCCCCGAGGAGCCGGGCTGGTCGGCCCGGATGCAGTTCGACCCGGTCGGCAGCGACGGCGCCGCCGGGGACCAGGTGCCGCTCGGCTACTACGTCTATCACGTCGACCAACCGGGCGACTGCGGCGAGACGATGCTGTGGGGCGCCGACGCCCACCTCGACCAGGACCGCTGGTACTGCATCGAGGGTCACGTCAGTCTCAACGAGCCGGGCAGCGCCGACGGCCTGCTGGAAGCATGGGTCGACGGACAGCTCACCTTCTCCGCCGACGGGATCCGGTTCCGGCGCGCCGACGAGGGCTGGCTGGCGGTGCGGACCTTCTGGCTCGACGTCTACTTCGGAGGCTCGACCGTTCCCAACGACCGGAACCTGACGCTGCGGATCGACGACCTCGAGGTGAGCGCCAGCGGCCGCATCGGATGCCTCACCCGCTTCACCGACGACGACGACGACCCCCACCAGGACGCCATCGAGTGGCTGTTCAACGCCGGCTACATCTACGGGTGCGGCGGCGACCTCTACTGCCCCGACCGGACCCTCACCCGGGCCGAGGTCATTGCCATCCTCGACCGGGTGCTGCAGCCGCCGGCCGCGACCGAAGACGCCTTCGTCGACGACGACGGGCACTGGGCGGAAGCGGCGATCAACCGGCTGGCGCCGCTCGGGATCGTCCTCGGCTGCGGGGAGAGAACGGTCTGTCCCGACGAGCCGGTGACCCGCGGTCAGCTCGCCGCCTTCCTCACCCGCGCCTTCGCATTCCCCGCGGGCGGTGACGCCTTCGTCGACGACGACGGCAGGATCTTCGAGGCCGACATCAACGCCATCGCCGCCGCCGGCGTCACCCGCGGCTGCACCGCGGACCACACCCGCTACTGCCCGCGCCGCAGCCTGCCACGCGACGAGGCGGCGACGCTGCTGGCCCGTGCCGTGCAGTGGTGGCGCGCCGCCTCGTCCTGACCCGGACCGGACGCGGTGAGGGCGCCCCGCCGGGAGCGCCCTCACGTCATCGATGGTCCGTTGCGATCGCGGCTACCCGTCGCTCCCCTCATCGGAGGCCTCCATGGCCTCCTCGGAGGCGGCGTGATCACCTTCGGTCGGGGCGCCGAGGCTGGCGAGCCACTCAGCCGGGTTGGTGGGCAACGCCTCTTCTGCCGACTCCGGTGGTGAGTCGCCGAAGAGGCCGAGGGCGCTGACCACGGTGGCGTCCGGCAGCGACGGCTGGATCGACTGGTAGGTGTCGCTCCCCGTCCCGGCCGGGATCAGCTTGCCGATGATCACGTTCTCCTTCAGGCCCCGCATGAAATCGGAACGGGACTGCAGCGACGCCTCGGTGAGCACCCGGGTCGTCTCCTGGAACGACGCCGCCGACAACCACGAATCGGTCGCAAGCGAAGCCTTGGTGATCCCCATCAGCTCGGGCCGGCCCTCCGCCGGGGTTTTGCCCTCCTCGACGAGGTGTCGGTTGGCCTCACGGAAGTCCTGTTGGTCGATGAGTTCGGCCGGCAGGAATCGGGAGTCGCCGGAGCTGACCACCCGGACCTTGCTGAGCATCTGACGCACGATGAGCTCGATGTGCTTGTCGTGGATGTCGACGCCCTGGCTGCGGTACACCTCCTGGACCTGATCGACGAGGTAGCGCTGGCAGGCGCGCACGCCCCGGATCTCGAGCACCTCCTTGGGGTCGAGCGGCCCCTCGGTGAGCTGGGCGCCCGGCTCGATGACGTCGCCGTCGGCAGCCCGGAGGCGGGCCCGCCGCGGCAACGGATACTCGGTCTCCTCGTCCTTGTCGGTCACCCTGATCCGGCGCCCTTCCTCGTCCTCGATGAGGCGCACCGTCCCACCATGCTCGGCGAGCAGCGCCTTGCCCTTCGGGGTGCGGGCCTCGAAGAGCTCGACCACCCGGGGCAGACCATGGGTGATGTCCTCCCCGGCGACGCCGCCGGTGTGGAACGTCCGCATCGTGAGCTGGGTGCCCGGCTCGCCGATGGACTGGGCGGCCATGATCCCGACCGCCTCGCCCGGCTCGACCATCCTGCCGGTCGCCAGGCTCAGCCCGTACGACTGGCGACTGATCCCGTAGCGGGATTGGTCGGTGAGCGGCGAACGAACCCGGATCGCCTCCACCTCGGTCGCCTCGGCGATCGCCTGCATGGCGGCCCGGTCGATCAGCTCGCCGGCTCGGAGCTTCAGCCCGTTCTTGGTCTCGACCAGGGAGCGGCCCACCTTGACGTCCTCGGCGAGCACCCGTCCGAAGATGCGGTTCCGCAGGTTCCGGATCGTGACGCCCTTGGCGTCGCGGATCTCGATGGCGAGGCCGGTGTCGTCGCTCGGCTGGTCGTGGATGATGATCTCCTGGGAGACGTCCACCAGACGCCGGGTCAGGTACCCGGAGTCGGCGGTCCGCAGCGCGGTGTCTGCCAGGCCCTTGCGGGCGCCGTGGGTCGAGATGAAGTACTCGAGCACCGACAGCCCCTCCC
>CAYUDA010000132.1:0-5099 GCA_964443425.1 uncultured Acidimicrobiaceae bacterium | reverse complement strand
ACCTGCCGGTGGGGCCGGCGGGGCGCTTCGTCGACGACGACGGCTCGGTGTTCGAGGCCGACATCGAGGCTCTGGCCGCCGCCGGGATCACCGTGGGCTGCAACCCGCCCGCCAACGACCGTTTCTGCCCCGGCCAGGCGGTGACACGGGCCGAGATGGCGACGTTCCTCACCCGCATGCTCGGGCTCACCCCGATGACGCCTCCGGCGCGGTGCACCATCCTGCCGGCGGACAACATCCTCAACCGCCGGGTCGACGACCTCCCGGTGCATGCCCGCTCCAGCCAGTACGTCGCGGCCATCGGGACCGGCGAGCGGGTCCATGCCGACTTCGGCTCGGGGGTGTGGCCGCCGGGGAGCACCAGCCCGATCGGGATCCCGTCGACGGACGTGCTCGCCGACCAGGATCTCGTCCCGATCCACTTCACCGCCTACGGCTCGGAGAGCGACTCCGGGCCCTACCCGATCCCGTCCGACGCCGCCATCGAGGGAGGGCCCGACAGCAACGGCGACCGTCACGTCCTGGTGGTCGACACCGAGAACTGCACGCTGTACGAGCTGGGTCGGGCCTTCCCGCAGTCCGACGGCTCGTGGGACGCCCAGGTCGGAGTGGTCTTCGATCTCACCTCGAACGCGCTCCGGCCCGACACCTGGACGTCGGCCGACGCTGCAGGCCTCCCCATGTACCCGCTGCTGGTCCGCTACGACGAGGTCGCCTCGGGGCGTATCACCCACGCCATCCGGTTCACCGCCCCGTCCACCCAGAAGGCGCACGTGTGGCCGGCTCGCCACGACGCCTCCAGCCTCACCGGCCTCAACTACCCGCCGATGGGTCAGCGCTTCCGGCTCAAGGCGGACTTCGACATCTCGGGCTACTCGCCGGAGGTGCAGGTGATCCTGCAAGGTCTCAAGGAGTACGGGATGGTGCTCGCCGACAATGGAGCGTCGTGGTTCCTCAGTGGGGAGCCCGATGCCCGCTGGGACAACGACGATCTCCACCAGCTCGGCGACATCCCCGGTTCGGCCTTCGAAGCGGTCGATGTGTCGTCGCTGATGGTCGATCCCGATTCGGGGGCGGCGAGCCACTGAGCGACGGGGAGGCGCCGGCCTCCGGGGCCACGGGCCGGCGCGCCGTTCCGGGGGCGGGGAGGTGGTTGCCGGGTGTGGTCACTCGTCGCCTGTCACGGCATTGGAGGGGGTTCTGCCCGGCCTCGTCCCCTCCCGCTCCAGGTCATGGGAATCTCTGCCTATGGTATCGTGCGTCTCCCGACCACGGCATGTCCCGTCTCCCCGGACTCGGTGTGGGGGCCGGTCGGAGCTGCAGAGACCAAGTCGGGAAGGTGGCGTGGATGACGACACAGGGTCCGACGATGCGCGACGTGGCGGCCGAAGCCGGCGTCAGCGTGATGACGGTGTCTCGTGTGCTGGGGAAGAAGCCGGGAGTCAGCCCCCAGAACGCCAAAGTGGTGTGGGAGGCGGTCCGCAAGCTGGGGTATCGGCGGAATGAACTGGCGCGCAGCCTCCGGCCCGGACAGTCGTCGGCGTCGATCGGGCTCGCCGTCGGGGACGTTTCGAATCCCTTCTACGGCGTCATTGCCAAGGCAGTGGATGCGGTGGCGAGATCCGCCGGCTACTTCACCATCATGGTCAACACCGACGAGGACCGGGTCCGGGAACGTGAGGTCATCGAGGGCCTGCTGGCCCGCCGGGTCGATGGACTCTTGCTGGTGTCGGCCGACGACGACCACTCGTACCTCGCCCCCGATGTGGCCGCCGGCACCGGGATCGTGTTCATCGATCGCCCACCCCGCGGCTTGGAGGCCGATTCGGTGACGATCGACAACCGCGGAGGCGCCCGGGACGCGGTGGCGGACCTCGTTGCCCGCGGCCACCGCCGGATCTCGTTCATTGGCGACCACGACTTCCTCTTCACCGCCCGGGAGCGCCGCGCCGGCTACGAGCAGGCGATGATCCGGGCCGATCTCGGCGACCACTTCGACGTCCACATGGGCACCCACGACATCGAGGCCGCCCAAGCCACTGCCGCCTGGCTCCTCGCCGGGGCCGATCCACCCACCGCGATCTTCGCCGGCAACAACCTCATCGCCCTCGGGGTGACCCGGGCCGTGACCCGTGCCGCCGCCACGGTGGACATCGTCGGTTTCGACGACCTCCCCAACCGGGCGGAGCTGCCGATCGGCCTCGTCAGCTACGACGTGTCGGCGTTGGCGACCCACGCCGTGAGTCTGTTGCTGGAGCGCCTCAACCGTCCCAACCTTCCCGCCCGCCACTTCAGCATCCCCACCCGGATCGTGGCACCCCGGGTCCGCGCCGGGTCGGCCGGATGATGGATTGCAGTTTCCCGCTCACGCTCGACCCCATCCTCAAGGAGCGGGTCTGGGGTGGGGAGCGTCTCGCCGGCTACGGCAAGGATGTCCCGCGAGGGGCGAGCATCGGTGAGAGCTGGGAGGTGGCCGACCTCCCCGAGGATCATTCGGTGGTCGCCACCGGACCGCTCGCCGGGCAGCGCCTCGGCGACCTCGTCGCCGGCTGCGGCGCTGGGTTGCTGGGGGCGGCACGCCCCGCTCCCGCCGGTGGTTTCCCCCTCCTCGTCAAGTTGCTCGACGCCCGCGAGAACCTGTCGGTGCAGGTGCATCCCGATCCGGCCTACGCCGCGGCGCATCCCCCGGCGGTGAGCAAGACCGAGTCCTGGTACGTGCTCGAAGCCGACGCCGCCGGCTCCCTGTTCAACGGGGTACGGCCCGGGGTCACCCACCAGGACCTCGCCGCGGCCGTCAACCGGGGATCCATCGTCGACCTGCTCGACCGCAAGCCTGCCATCCCCGGGGATCTCCACCACGTGGCGGCCGGCACGGTGCACGCCCTCGGCGCCGGGGTGATGGTGGCCGAGATCCAGACGCCGAGTGACACCACCTACCGTCTCTACGACTGGGGGGCCGAGTACGGACGGCCCCCACGGGAACTCCACATCGACGACGGTCTGGCAGCGGTCCATCTGGATCCGCCGCCGCCTCCCGTCGAGGCGCTGTCGGGGGCGGGCGGGAGCCGGCTGCTGATCGACACCGACGACTACCGGATCACCGAGCACCGGCCGGCCGGGACCCGGGTCGGCTTCGGTGGGGAGGAGCCGGCAGCGTGCCGGATCGTCCTGGTGGTCTCCGGGTCGGTGACGATAGGTTCCAGGGTGGGGGGCTTCGACGACCTCACGGTGTCCAAGGGCGGGACCGTGGTGGTCCCGGCGGCGATCGTCGGCTCGGTCACCGTCGACGCCGTCGCCGCAACCTTCCTCGAGGTCCGTCCCGCGCTGCGCCACCGCCGACCTGATCGTGGATCTCGCCGCGCCGCGGGTGGCCTCTAAGCTCGGGTCATGGCCACCTACCGTCCTCCTCTCCAGGAGATGCGATTCGTCCTCGAGCACCTCGCCGGCATCGGTGAACTCGCCGCCCTTCCCGACTTCGTCGCCGCCGAGCCCGATCTTGTCTTCGCCGTGCTCGAGGAGGCGGGCCGTCTCAGCAGCGAGGTGATCGCCCCCACCAACCGCCTCGGGGACGAGCAGGGAGCCGTCCGGCGGGACGACGGCGCCGTGGTGGTACCCGACGAGCTCGTCGCCGCCTACCGCACCTACGCCGCCGGGGGTTGGATCGCCGTCAAGGGACCGCAGCAGTACGGCGGCCACGGATTTCCCGGCGTGGTGAGCACCGCCGTTCAGGAGATGCTCACCTCGTCGAACCTGTCGCTCTCCCTCTGCCCGATGCTCACCGCCAGCGCGGTCGAGGCCCTCGTCCACCACGCCGACGACGACCAGAAGCACCGCTATCTTCCCAAGCTTCTCTCCGGGGAATGGGCGGCGACGATGGCGCTGACCGAGCCCGAGGCAGGGTCCGACGTAGGGGCGTTGCGGGCCATGGCCGAGCCGGGCGAGGACGGCACCTGGCGGCTGCGCGGCACCAAGATCTTCATCACGTGGGGTGACCACGAGATGACCGACAACATCGTCCACCTCGTGCTGGCCCGCACCCCCGGCTCGCCGGCCGGCACCCGGGGCCTCTCCCTCTTCGTCGTCCCCAAGTTCCTCGTCGCCGCCGACGGCACGCCCGGGGCCCGCAACGACGTGCAGTGCCTGTCGATCGAGCACAAGCTCGGGATCCACGCCGCCCCCACCTGCGTCATGGCCTTCGGGGAGGAGGGAGGCGCCGTCGCCGAGCTGGTGGGTGAGGTCAACGGGGGCATGCACGCCATGTTCACGATGATGAACGACGCCCGTCTCCACGTCGGGTTGGAGGGCCTCGGGGTCTCCGAGCGCGCCTACCAACAGGCCCTCGACTACGCCCGGCAGCGACGCCAGGGTCGGGCGGTGGGGGCGCGGCGCGACGAGCCCTCGCTCATCATCGAACACCCCGACGTGCAGCGCATGCTGTTGACGATGAAGGCCAACATCGAGGCGCTGCGGGCCGTCACCTACGACGCCGCCGCCACCCTCGACGTGGCCGATCACCACCCTGACCCGGCTCGGCGGGCGGCAGCCGCCGCCCGGGGTGGTCTCCTCACCCCGGTGGTGAAGGGCTGGGGCACCGACCTGGGGGTGGAGCTGACCTCCATCGGCATCCAGGTGCACGGCGGCGTCGGCTACGTGGAGGAGGCGGGGGCGGCCCAGTTCTTCCGGGATGCCCGGATCGCACCCATCTACGAGGGCACCAACGGCATCCAGGCCATCGACCTGGTGCTGCGGAAGCTGCCGCGGGACGGTGGCGCCGCCGTGTCTGCCTACCTCGACGAGATCGCCGCCCTCGACGCGTTGCTGGCGGAGGGGGGAGCCGATTTCACGTCGATCCGCGCCGAGGTCGGCGCCGGCCTCATCGCCTTGCGCGACACCACCGACTGGTTGCTGGCGTGCGACGACCGCAACGACGCGCTGGCGGGGGCCTCGCCCTATCTGCGTCTCTTCGGCGTCGTCGCCGGCGGTGCCGTGCTCGCCAAAGGGGCCCTGGCCGCCGATCGCCTCACCGCCGGTGCCCCGGACGCCTGGCTCGTCGCCAAGGTGGCGACCGCCCGCGTCTTCGCAGAGCAGATGGTGCGCAT
>CAYUDA010000131.1:0-5123 GCA_964443425.1 uncultured Acidimicrobiaceae bacterium | reverse complement strand
CGGTCCAGGTAGGAGCGCAGCTGGCGGGCTCGCGCCGGGCCAACCCCCTCGACCTGATCCAGCTCGGCCACTGCGGCGTGCAGCAGTCTCTGCAAGTCTCGGAAATGGCCGATCAACGCCTGCCGCACGGTGTCGGGCAGTCGCGGGACCCGCGCCAACGCCCTGAGACCACGCGGCCGCACCGCGCCCTCGACCTCCTCGAAGCCCAGCACCGCTGCCACCCGGTGGAGATCATGAAGGTCCTCGGTCGGGACCTCGGCCATGCGGTCGAACACCGAGCGCTGCGAGCTGCGGCGACGTCGCTGGTAGTCGCCGTACACCAGAGCCGCCAGCTCATCCACCCCCTCCACCAGATCGGTGGCCTGGATGCGGATCAGCTTGGCCTCGCCGCCGAGTTCGACCAGGGTCCGCTCCACCTCGGCGTACATCCGGATCACCAGCGCCGCCCGAATCAGGACCAACAGGACGTCACGACCCGTGGCCACGTCGTCGACTTCGGCCCTGGTCAGTCGCTCCTCCGCTTCCTGTAGACGGCGGCGCAGCCGCTCCAACGAGGTGAGCGAGTTGTTGGCGTTCGCCAGCAGGGCGGTCGGGCTCAGCAGTTCGTACCGGTTGTGGTTCCGGTACACCACCGCCATGCGCCTGCCCTCCTCGCTGACCGCGATGATGTCCTTGCCGGTGTGGAGAGCCAGACGCTCCGCGGTGCGAAAGCGGGTCCCGGTCTCGCTGGTCTCGATACTGGTGTCGGGAATGAACTGCACGTTGGCACGGGTGATGAGGCGAGCCTCGTCATCGATCACGATCCCGCCATCCATCTTGGCCAGCTCGGCGGTGCGCTGGGCGCTGAACGGGGTACGGTCCAGGAAGAAGCCGCCGCTGCACACCTCGTCGACCTTCGGTCCCGACCCGACCAGGATCAGCGCCCCGGAGCCCTGGCGCAGGATCAGCTCGGTTGCCTCGCGCAGCAACGTCCCGGGTGCGAATCGGCGCAGGATCTCGTATGGGTCATCTGATGAGGGCGACGACATCGCCGCCGAGGCTACTAGAAACAGCATGGTCGAAAGGGTCAAACGCCGGCGGGCACCGGTCGGTTCCGGGATTCGTGCCGGGGTTCGAGACCAGCGGCGACGAGACCGTCCCTGATCCCGTCGAGGTTCCCGTCACCGGCATGGATCGTGGCGTTCACCCCGAGACGGCGCACCTCGAGGAGCCGGCGCTCGGCATGCGGATCGGACCGAACCCTCCCCGTGAGATCGACTTCTCCCCACGCCGCCGCCCCGCCCAGCGGATGTCCCGCCAGCGACGACGCCACCGCCAGTGCCACCGGCAGGTCGGCCGCGGGATCCCGCAGTTGGATCCCGCCGACCACGCTGACGTAGACGTCGCGGTGATGGAGTTCCAGACCGGCGTGCCGCTCCAGCACCGCCAGCACCTGGTGGACCCGGGCCGCCTCGACGCCCTTGACGCTCCGCCGCGGCTGCGGGGTGGTGGATCTCGCCACCAGCGCCTGGATCTCGACGAGGAGGGGACGGCGACCGTGCACCGCCGGGAACAGCACCGTCCCAGGGGCCGGAAGCGTCTTCTCGTCGACGAGCAGGCCGCCGGGATCGGCGACTTCGACCAAGCCGCCACCGGTCATCTCGAAGAGGCCGATCTGGTGGGTGGAGCCGTACCGGTTCTTCAGGCCCCGCAACAGACGGATCCCCAACTCGGCGTCGCCGTCGAAGGAGAGCACCACGTCAACGACGTGCTCGAGCTGCTTGGGCCCGGCGAGCAGGCCGTCCTTGGTGACGTGGCCCACGAGGATGGTGGCGATGCCGAGCCGCCTCGACACCGCCACGAGCCGTTCCGCCGCCTCACGAACCTGGGCCGGACCTCCCGCCCCTCCGGCGATCGCCATGGCCGAGACGGTCTGGATCGAGTCGATCACCACCACCGCCGGCCGCTGATCCTCGATGGCGGCAACGATCGCCTCCAGGCCGGTCTCGGCGAGCACGAAGAGCCGCTCGGCCCGGAGCCCGAGGCGGCGGGCCCGCAGCGCCACCTGCGGGACCGATTCCTCCGCCGTCACCACCAGGGCGTCGGCCCGGGCCGACACCGACGCCGCCGCCTGGAGCAGGAGGGTCGATTTGCCGACCCCCGGTTCGCCTCCGACCAACACCACCGACCCCGGCACCAGCCCGCCGCCAAGCACCCGGTCGAACTCGGCGAGGCCGACCGGAATGCGCCGCGCCTCGGAGGTCAGCGCCTCGTGGAGCGGCACCGGCGCGACAGCGCCGGGAGTCGCGGCGCTCACCTCACGAACCGAACCTTCCGTGCGGCACTGGGGGCAGAAGCCCATCCAGCGCACGCTCTGGTGGCCACACTCGCTGCAGCGGAACACGGAGTTCGGGGTACGACCCATGATCCGACCGTACCGGGAGACTGTGACGCGAAGCCGGGATCGACACGGCGACGGGGGCTTCTCGGCTCAGGAGCGCAGGAAGCGGCGAACACGCCACACGACGACCGCGACGACCACCACCAGGAGCACCACGCCGGCAGTCACCGAGGCCGCGGTCCAGGGCTCGGTCTGACGTACTGCGCCAAAGAGGGTCATCCGTGGCACAATAGCCGGGCCGTCCTGGCAGCCCGTGCGCGACCCGGAGGACACGTGGACAACGACAAGGAGTTCGATTCCTTCGACGATCTGTTCGAACCGTTCGAACTGGACGAGGGTCCGCCTCCTCCCGAGCCGCCCGGCGCCCGCCTCACCAAGGAGCCGCTCCCGATTGCGCCCGCCCCGATGGGAAGGGCATCCCCCGGCGCCAAGGCGCTCGGGGTCCTGGTCGGAGTGGTGCTGGTGGTCCTGCTGCTCGCAGGACTGCGCAGCATCTGGCGCAGCGGCTCGGGTGAGGCCAGCGACACCACGACCTCCTCCACCACCTCGAGCACGACGGCAATCGCCACCGTCCAGCTCGTCCCCACCTCGGTCGAGGCCAGCTCCACCCTCCCCGGCTACCCGGCCAGCAACCTCATCGACGGGGACCCGGCGACCGAATGGCAGGACCAGAGCCTGGGCGGCGAGGGCGCCGTCCTCACCTTCCGCTTCGCCCAGCCGGTGGCGATCAGCTACATCGAGATCCAGGGCATCACCGGCGACGCCGACCGGTTCCGCCAGAACTACCGGATGAAGGGCTACGAGATCACGGTGGACGACAACCAGCTCAAGACCACCAACACTGTGGCCGACGACCCGGGACCGCACCGGATCGAGATCGCCAGCCAGGAGACCAACCGGCTCGAGCTGAGCATCCTCAGCGCCTACGCCTCGGAACCCGTCGAAGACCAGCTGCCATTCAAGGAACTCGTCATCGCCGAGATCAGCTTCTTCGGCCACACCGCCGACGAGTAACCGATCGATCGACGCGGGGGCCGGGCCGGCTCGCCGGGTCGTTACTCCTTGACGTACGGCTGACCGTCGGCCGCCGGGGGACGAGCCTTGCCGACGACGCCGGCGACCACCACCACGGCCGCGATGTACGGCGCCATGAGCAGAAACTCCGAGGGAATGCCGGTGTCGAGGATGCTCAGCTTCACTTGCAGCGAGTCGGCGAAGCCGAACACGAGCGCAGCGCCGAGAGCGCCGACCGGGTGCCAGCGGCCGAAGATCATCGTCGCCAGTCCGATGAAGCCCCTTCCCGCGGTCATGTTCTCGTTGAAGGGGAACCCATTGCCGATGGTGAACCAGGCGCCTCCGAAGCCGGCGACCATGCCGCCGAGAACGACATTGACGTAGCGGAACCGCAACACGTTGATGCCTAAGGTGTCGGCGGCCCGTGGGTGCTCGCCCACCGCCCGTGATCGCAGGCCCCAGCGGGTGCGGAACAGGCCATAGGTCATCGCCGCCACCAACACGAAGAGCGCGTACACGAAGACGGTGTGACGAAACAGCACCGCCCCCAGCAACGGGATGTCGCCGAGCAACGGAATCTTGATCGGCGACAGCTGACCCGGCTGGTTGAGGCCCGTCGTGTTCTTCACCAAATACTGCGAGCCGAGGAAGGCGGTCAAGCCGAGAGCGAAGATGTTGATCACGACGCCGGCCACGATTTGGTCGACCTGGTACTTGATGCACAGCACCGCCAGACCGAGGGCCAGCACCCCTCCGGCGAGTGTCGCGGCCATCATGCCGGCGGCCTGATTGACCACGGTGGCGACAACCGCGCCGACGAACGCCCCGGTGATCAGCATGCCCTCGATGCCGATGTTGATGACGGCGACCCGTTCGCACATCACACCGGACAAGGCCCCGAAGGCAATGGGAGTGGCTTTGATCACGGACGCCTGAAGCATGCCGACCAGGCTGAAGCCGTTCTCCACTCCCGCCGCGGCCCACCCGAGAAAGGCGAGCACGAACAGGCCGAGGGCCATGCCGAGAACCGCGTTCGTCCACTTGCCCAGGCCGCGCATGAAGTGGATCCCTGCCAGGCAGCCGAGAACGGCGGTGACGACCCAGGCGAGACCCTGCGCCGACACCGTCCAGTCGAGCGGGCTCTCCGCCGTGCCGAGACGGAACTTGGCGTCTCCGCTGGTACCGAGGGCGAACGCTTGCGCCACCAGCCATGCCATGAGCAGGTAGAAACCGCCGAGGATGCGCGCCCGGCGGATCTCCGCCGGGTTCCGCAGCACCTCCCCGCCTCGAGCGGTCACGCTCCCCATCCTCGCGTCAGTTGCTGGACGCCTTCGCCGGTGCGAACCCGGAAGATGGCGCGGACCAGGGCAGGCGCCGCGATGAACACGATGATCAACGCCTGAACGACGACGATGAGGTCGATGCCCACCGCGCTCTGCGCGTCCATGGTCCTGCTTCCGGCTCGCAGCGCACCCCACAGCAACCCGGCGAGCACGACGCCGAAGGGATGCGACCTCCCCAGCAGGGCCAGCGCGATGGCGTCGAAGCCCGCTCCCCCGCTGAACCCGGGCGAAGCCCTTCCCAGCGTGCCCAGGGTCTCGCTGGCGCCGGCCAACCCGGCGAGCGCACCGGCCACCGCCATGACCGCCACCGTGGTTCGCGTCACGCTCATCCCCGCGTAGCGTGCACCGTCCGGGTTGAGCCCCACGCTGCGGAACTCGAAGCCGAT
>CAYUDA010000130.1:0-5137 GCA_964443425.1 uncultured Acidimicrobiaceae bacterium | reverse complement strand
AACTGTGGGCTGAGAGGCCGCGTTTTCGTGTACCTCAGCCCTGGGTTGGGTGCATGACCGGAGCGGCGGCGCTGAGGCGTTCCAGCGCCTTGGTGACGACGGCGAGGACGACGGCGACGAGCACCAGCACCGGGGCGATCACGTCGAGGCCGATGCCGTCGACCAGCAGGCCCAGCACCGCGCCGAGACCGGCCACCCCGACGTTGGCGGCGGCGAAGCAGTAGCCGACCGCCCACGGCGTGTACGCCGCGCCGAAGCGGCGAGCCGTCAACACGACCTCGGTCGGGTAGAAGGCCCCGTGGGCGAAACCGGAGAACACCAGCCCGAAGATGCCAACCGCCGTCGTCGGCGCCCACCAGAACAGCGCAAGGCTGGCGATGGTGGCGGTGGTGCATGCGGTGAGGAGCCGGTTCGGGTCGAAGCGGGTCCCGATCGCGCCGAGCAGGAACCGGGAGGCGGTCAACCCCGCCCAGTACCCGGAGGCAGCGATGCCGGCCGCACCCTCGCTGATGCCTCGTCCCTCGCTCAGCACCGAGAACGCCCACTGCCCGGTCGCAGTGGCAAGACCGGCATACACCAGGAAGGTGAAGACCGACAGCACGAGCACCCTGCCGGTACCCGCCGGCCGGCCCGGGCGAGCCCCTTGGGGACGGCGACGGGCCCGCTCACCGCGGCGGGCGGCGCGGGCGAACCCGATCGCCAGCGCCCCTTGGGCGACGGCGACGACGACAAAGGCGAACCGCCACGAGGCGCCCATCGCCAGCAGCAGCGTCACCAACCCCGGGCCGAGAAACGACCCCACCCCCCATCCGGCATGGAGGATCCCCATGGGACGGGTCCCGTAGTTGAGCGCAACGTGGGTGTTGATACCCGAATCGAGCTGTCCGCTCGCCAGCCCCAACACCAGCGTCGCCGCCACCAGCACCGCCCACGAATCGCCGGCGGCGATCACGGCCACGCACAACCCCGCGGTGGTGGTGGCCGCCACCAGCAGCCAGAGAGGGCCGACCCGCCAGGAGAGGTGGCCACTGACGTAGGTGGAGACGGCGTAGCCGGCGCCGAAGGCGAAGACCAGCACCCCGAGGTTCCCGATAGGCCTTCCCAGGTCGGCGGCCACCGACGGCCACGCCACCCCCATACCCTGCATCGGCATGCCGAGGGCGACGAACGCGAGCACCATGAGCATGAGGAGGCGGCGGCCCGACGGCATCGTGGCAGCCTATCGATCGTCCGGGGAAGGATGCAGGCCGGGAATGATGCCGGCCTCCTCCTCGAAGCCGGGATGCCCCATCGGCACCGGGCCCACCATCCGCTCCCGCCACAGTCGCGCCGCGGCGCGGGACCCGAAGATAGCGCCGCAGGTGAGCAGGTAGAGGGCGACGAAGGCAAGCGCCACATACTTGGTGAGTGCCAGCCGGGTGATGGTGCTCGCCGCCCCGGCCGAAATGGCAGCAGGACCGGCGACGAGCAAGGCGTCGTCCGAGATGAGATGGAAGATTTGGCGGTTCTCGATCAGGTCGATGATCCCGGCGATGATGGCGATGAGCATGAACGCCTGGCCCACCTGCCGCATCGCCGTGCCGGGGGCGAAATGGAGCCGCACCCACTGCACCGTCACCATCAACAGCGCCACATACAGCGGCACGAGCAGCCAGGTGTCGATGATGATCGCCTGCCGCAGCCCGGCGAAGCCGCCCTTCTGCGCCAACTGGGAGAACACCACCCACATCTGATGCTGGGTGGCAGCGAACTGGACGTCGAACTGGCCGGGATTGTGGGCCTCGGCGTTCGACCAGATCCCCATCGTGGCGGTGAGGGCGAGCAAGGCCCACCACGCCAGGCCGAGCTGGTGGCGCTCGAAGTATTCACCGAGTCGTGACACGTCTCCACCCCCTCGCCTCCGGCCGCACGGTAGCCCATCGAAGTCCGCCACCGGCCTGATCGCCGCGATTGCGGCGGCCGTGCCGGCGTCGGCCGCGTTTGAGTCGGCCCGGAGCGGCAACCATGATGGTCCTTCCCCGTCCGAAAGGCCTCCACATGGCGATGCAGTACCGCAGGCTGGGGCGCTCCGGCGTCCAGGTGAGCCGTCTCTCCCTCGGCTCCTGGCTCACCTTCGGCGAGTCGCAGGCCGTCGAGCAGAGTATCGCCTGCATGCAGGCGGCCTACGACGCCGGAGTCAACTTCTTCGACAACGCCGAGGCGTATGCCGGCGGCGAGTCGGAGCGGGTGATGGGCGCCGCCCTCAGGGAGTTGGGCTGGCCCCGCTACTCGTACCTGGTGTCCACCAAGTACTTCTGGGGGCTGCACGACGTGCCCAACACCCACTGGACCCTCAACCGTAAGTACCTCATGCAAGCCATCGACGGATCGTTGGAGCGGCTCGGTCTCGACTACGTCGACATCGTCTACTGCCACCGAGCCGATCCGGAGACGCCGATCGAGGAGACGGTGTGGGCGATGTCCGACATCGTCGCCTCGGGCAAGGCCCTCTACTGGGGCACCTCGGAATGGAAGGCCGACGAGATCCGCGCCGCTTGGGAGATCGCCGAGCGTCACCACCTCCGCAAGCCCGTCGTCGAGCAGTCGGAGTACAACCTGTTCCGCCGCGACCGGGTCGAGCAGGAGTACTCGCGGCTCTACGAGGACATCGGGCTCGGCCTCACCACCTTCAGCCCGCTGGCGGCCGGTCTGCTCACCGGCAAGTACCTCGACGGGATCCCGGCAGGCACCAGAGCCGCCTCGGTGTCGTGGCTCCGTGAGAAGCTCACCGGCGCGGACACCAACGCCACGGTGCGCGAGCTGAAGGCGGTCGCCGACGAGATGGGGTGCTCCCTCGCCCAGCTGTCGCTGGCGTGGGCGGCGTCCAACCCCAACGTCAGCTCGGTGATCACCGGCGCCAGCCGACCCGAGCAGGTCGTCGAGAACATGGCGGCGCTCGAGGTGCTCGAAGCCCTCACCCCCGAGATCAAGGCCCGCATCGAGGCGATCTTCGCCTGAGGCTTCGCTTGCCCGACAAGACGGGCCGGGCGGCTCATTGTCGGGGAGGCGACCTACTGGTACGTTCGGCTTCGGGTAGGTCGGGGAGGCGCCGTTCCGAGAATCTGGAGGGTTCGGTATGAGTCGCCTCGTGTCGGGTGTGGCTGCGGTGCTTCTGGTGGTGGGGCTGGTGGCGCAGGTGCCGGCGGAACCGGCGGACGCAGCGGTGCCGCAGGTGTTCACCGACGTCGCGGCGACCGACCCGTTCGCCACCGCCATCGCCTGGCTGGCAGGCGAAGGCATCACACGGGGCTGCAACCCGCCGGTCGATACCAGGTTCTGTCCCGACGATCCGGTCACCCGGGGGGAGATGGCCGCCTTCCTGGTGCGCGCCTTCGGATACACCGACTCGGGTGACCGCGACTTCGTCGACGACGACACCTCGATCTTCGAGACCGACATCGCCAAGCTGGCTGCTGCCGGGGTGACGTTGGGGTGTAACCCGCCGGCGAACACGATGTTCTGTCCCGACGACGTCACCACCCGGGAACAGATGGCCGCCTTCTTACACCGCGCCTTCGGCTCACCGGAACCCGACATCGTCCCGCCGGCGGAAGGCCGCACCGCCGATCACACCTTCGTCACCGCCTACGACACCATCCCCGGCGATGTCGTCGCCACGGTCGCCGACCTTCACATCTACTACGGCCACACCTCGCACGGGAGCCAGCTCGTGACCGGCGTCGGCATGATGCCGGCGGCGTGGCAACTCGTGAACCTGGTCGAGACGTCACCCGATCTCGGCGACGACGTGTGGGAGCCGCAGACCGATCAGTGGCTGGCGAACCATCCGGAAACCGACGTGGTGATCTGGTCGTGGTGCGGTCAGCAGTCGAGCAACTCGGTCGACGACGTCCAGGAGTACCTCGACGCGATGACGGCACTCGAGGTCAAGTACCCCGACGTGCAGTTCATCTACATGACCGGCCACCTGCGGGGCGCCTACAGCGAGTACCTCTACGGGGACGCCGAGAACCAGGTCCTGCAGCGCAACAACCAGATGGTGCGGGACTACGCCGAGCTGCACGGGAAGTGGCTGTTCGACTTCGCCGACATCGAGTCCTACCTCGACGGCAGCGAGGTGCAATGCACTTACCACGGCATGCCGGTCGAATGCGTCTGGCCGAACGACGCCACCGGATGCGCCCACTCCCGAATGGGGAACTGCGACCGCAAGGGCAAGGCCTGGTATACGCTGCTTGCCAAGATGACCGGATGGGACGGCTGATGGCGGGACCGAACGCATCCGGCTCGCCATGAGCGAGTCCAGTGGGTGGCGCCCTCACCCCGACGCGATCGATGTCCCAACCTACGGAGGGCGAGTGGACGCTCCCGCTGCAGCCGTGGTTGGCCTTGGGGCCATCTGTGATCTGCGACCGCAAGGCGACCCGCGGTCGCAGAGTTTCTCGGTCGGCGAGTTCGCCACCCTCGAGAACGGCGATCGGGTGATGCTGCACCGCGAGCGGGGCTTCACTATTTCGACACCGCCGGCCGAGGCGAACACCCTGCCGGCGAGTTCCTTCGTCCGAGACACGCTGAACACAGTGCTCCCCGACGAGGATGACGGCGACGACCATCCATGGTCGTGGCTCGCCGATTTGGCGCGCGGTCGCGGGCTGGACGTCACGACCGACGAACTGCGTCACCTGCCCTACGAGGTGCTCCTCACCGACCGGCTTCTGGAGTGGATCGAGGGGTCCTGACGGTAGCGCAGGCCCCGCCTCTCTCTCGTTCCCCCTGGAATCAGGGCGGACCAGCGATCGGAGTGAGCTGAGGGGGGTGTGCGGCGAAAAGCCCCACCGTGACCCTCCCCGAATCGCCGGCGGCTGCGCCGCCGCCTCTTCGACCCTCCCTGCACAGCAGGGAGGGTGACAGACCTCTCGTCCCCCCTTGCCAGAAGGGGGGACCGGCGAGCCGAGGGGGGTCCCGTGCGTCGACAGCACCGCGGCCCCCTACCCCGAGAGGAAATCCACCAAGGCGGCGGCGATGGCGTCGGCCTCCTTCTCCCGGAAGTCGGGATCGAGCAGGAGGGCGACGTCCGCAGCATTCTTCATGTTGCCCGCCTCGAGGAACACCACCGGGACGTCCGACAGGTTGAGCC
>CAYUDA010000129.1:1693-5140 GCA_964443425.1 uncultured Acidimicrobiaceae bacterium | reverse complement strand
CAGCCCCAGATGATCCCGGCTGCCACCAGCGGGATGATCTGGGGGAGGAAGATGACGGCCCGGGCGGTCGAGCCGAAGCGACCTGTCGTCACCCGGTGGATGACGCTGGCGGTGATGAGACCGAGCGTCACCGGGATCACGCTGAAGAAGATCAGCAGCTTGAACGAGTTGAAGATGGTCCCGATCAGGTCGGGATCGGTGAAGACTCGCGAGTAGTTGGAGAGCCCCACCCACGTCGCCGGGCCGACACCGTCCCATTCGAAGAACGAGTACTGGACGGTGAGAGCGAGGGGCTGGAGAACGAAGATCGCATACATCACGAGGGCAGGCACCACGAAGAGCCAGCCCACGAGAACGGGGCGGCGGGCCCTCCGCACGCGGAGGGCCCGCCTCATCGGCCGCCGGCGGGCAACCTGGGCATGAGGTTCGCTACCCATCATGACCGAGTATGCCGCACCGGTTCGCGATCAACGCCCCAACTCATCCTCGTACTCGGCCTGGACGGCCTGGAGGAGTCCTGCTGCGTCTTGACGTCCGCCAATCATCTCCTGAAGTCCGGGCGTCCAACCTTGGGCGAAGATCGACCCGGTGGCGTTGGCGATGAAGTCCATCTGACCGTTGTCCTGGGCCACCAGGCCACCGGCGGCGAGCGTCTCGTTCGTCACGGAGCCTGCCGCGGCTGTCGGGATGGCGAGATCCGCCGGACCGCCCGGGTTCGAGCCGCCCACGGCGACGTCGATCTCACGGGCAGTCTCGTTGGTCGCCACCCAGTTGAAGAAGAACGCGGCGCAGTCGGCATGCGGCGCATTGGCCGCGATCCCGAACGTGAGCGGGGCCGACATCGCTGCCAGCGATCCGCCTTCTTCGAGCGGCGGGAAGACGAAGAAGCCGACGTTGCCGGCCATCTCTGCGTCGTAGGCGGCGTTCTCCCAGTCCCCGTTGAAGATGAACACGCCTTCACCGGCACGGAACCGCCCGTTGGCGTCCGTGTACTGGATGGCGTTGGCATCCTCGGGGAAGTAGCCGGCGTCGACCCAGTCCTGGAGATGCTGGGCCGCTTCCAGGTTGCTCGGAGTGTCGATGGTGGCGTCGGCCTTCTGGAAGATCCAGTCGTTGATGGGACCGGTCGGGCCGTACGCCGCCATGAGCTGCTGGAGCGGGAAGGCCAGTCCACCGCCGCTGGCGGTGGCGTTCCACGCCATGATCGGCAGGAGTCCCTGCGCCTTGGCTTCGGCCAGGAGCGCATCGAACTCGGCAACCGTCTTGGGCGGCTCGGTCATCCCGATCTGTGCCGCCAGCTCCTTGTTGTAGAACACGCCGGTCAGGCTGTAGTTGAGTCCCATCGCGTACAGCGAGCCCGAACCACGGGTGCCGTCCTCCGCGACCCGGTTCTGGGACAGCTGGGCCGGGGGCCACTGGTCCCATCCGAATGCGGTGGCGTACTCGTCCATGTTCTTGAGCAGGCCGTCGTGGACCAGTGAGACCATGCTCGGCAGCCGGATGAGGTCCGGTGGGTTGTCGCCTGACAGCAGGCGGGGCGTGGCGTTCATCAGGTTGGTGAACTGGTCCTGCTTGATGTCCCAGGTCACGTTCGGGAATTGCTTGGTGAACTCGTCGGACAGGTCGAAGGGAAGGTCGAATCCTGTCTCGAAGTACGCGTTGAGAACGACGTCATCCTCCCCGCAGGACGGCAGCATGACGGCTTCCGTGGTGGTCGTCGTGGACGAGGCGGCGGCGCCGGTGGTCGTCGTTGCCGCCTCCGTTGTGGTTGTCGCAGCCGTAGTGGTGGTCTCTTCCTCGCCGGCGGTGGCACACCCTGCGAGCAGCATCGCCGCGATCGCGAGTACGAACCAGTGTGGTCGTAGCCGTCCCGCGCGGGGTCCGGATCTGGTGAACATGCTTCTCCTCCTCGTTGCGGGCTCTTCGCCGCAGTGAGATCGACAGCCGCGCTGCGAACCGCTGCAGCGTTGCTCCCTCTGCTCCTCAGTCCCCCCTTTGAAGGTGCTTCGATCGAAGCACTTCGACTGATAGTATGCTGGAGTCTCGCCAACAAGTCAAGGGGCGATCCAGGAAATGGCACCAACGATCTACGACGTCGCGACGAGAGCAGGCGTGAGCATCTCGACCGTATCGCTCGCCCTCAACGCTCCGGAGCGGGTGAGGCCGGAGACCCTGGAGAGGATCATGGCGTCGGTCGACGAGCTCGGCTTCACGCCGAAAGCGGAGGCCGTGATCCGGGCTCGACGCGGCGTCGGCAGGATCGGCGTCATCGCTCCTTTCACGTCGTTTCCGAGCGCGTCGGGACGGCGCTTGACCGGGGTGTTCCGTGGGGCGATCTCGCAGAATCACGAGATCGTGGTGTTCGATCAGGCCTCGGCCGCGACCTCCCGCCTGATGAGCTTGCCACTGACCCGGAGGGTGGACGGGCTGATCATCATGTCGGTTCCGTTCGGCACCGAAATCGAGCAACGTCTCGTCGACCAGAGCATCCCCACCGTGGTGCTCGAGATCCGCCACGAGGGATTCAGCAACGTCATCATCGACCACTTCGGCGGGGGACGGATCATCGGCGAGCATCTCGTCGATCGCGGCCATCATCGCGTCGCGTACCTGGGGCATCGCCAGGAGCACGAGTACCGATCGCCATCGCGGCTCAAGCTCGAGGGATGTGCCTCGGTGTTACCGAGTGCGCCGATCGTGCGCAACATCACCTACAGCTTCGAAGATGCCGTCAAGGCGGGCATCGACCTGCTGAGCGAGCCGGATGCCCCGACTGCGATCTTCGCCCACGACGATCTGCTGGCGAGCGGCGTGCTCGCCGCGGCGCGCCAGCTCGGACTCGACGTCCCCGGCGATGTCGCCGTGATCGGGTTCAACGACTCCGAGATCGCCGGGCCCCTTGGCCTGACCACGGTGCGCCAGCCCTTCGAGGAGTCGGGCGAGACCGCGGTCCGGTTGCTTCTCGAGCAGATCGGCGATCCGGCCACGAGCCGCCACGACGTGAAGCTGGGTGTGACCCTGGTCGAGCGCGACACGACCTGAAGGTCGTCTCCCCCTGGGCTCAGGGGTGACCTGGCGAGGCGCCTCCCTGCGGGCGGCGGAGCGAGTTGAGGAGGCATGCAGTGCGTCGACCGGGATGGTGTTCGGCATCGCCGGGGGCCGGACTCCTAGTCTGGTCGCGCCGTAGGAGCGTCCGTCGATGGAGAGAGAAGGTTCGAAATGAACCCGTTCGTCAAGTTCATGGCTTCGGTGAGCGGCCGCGTGATCCGCGTCGTCGTCGGGGCCGTGTTGATCGTGTGGGGTATCTGGGGACTCGGTGGCGCGGTCGGGATCATCGTGGCCATTGTCGGCGCGGTGCCCTTCCTGGCGGGCCTGTTCGATGTCTGCGTGTTTGCACCGCTGTTCGGCAACCCGTTCCAGGGCAAGGCCATCCGCGCCGGGTAGCCC
>CAYUDA010000129.1:0-1593 GCA_964443425.1 uncultured Acidimicrobiaceae bacterium | reverse complement strand
TGAGCCAGGACACCGCCGCCGTCGCCCCTCGGCCCCAGCTCCTCACCTACCCGGACTCGCTCGGCGGCGACCTGAAGGCGCTGACGGCGATGCTGGATGGCCCGCTGGCCGGGCTCTTCCACGGCGTGCACATCCTGCCGCCGTTCCCCTCCTCGGCCGATCGAGGGTTCTCCCCCATCACCTACCGGGAGATCGACCCGGCGTTCGGAACCTGGGGGGACATCGAACGGATCGCCGGGCGTCACGACGTCCTCCTCGACCTCATGATCAACCACATCTCGCGGCAGAGTCCCGAGTTCCAGGACTTCCAGCGACGGGGGCGAGCGTCCCCGTTCGCCGACCTGTTCATCACGCTCGACAAGGTCTGGCCCGACGGCGATCCCCCGGCCGCCGACGTGGCACGGATCTTCCTGAGGAAGCCCGATGCCCCGTTCTCCACCGTGACCATCGAGGAGACCGGCGAGGAGGAGCGCATCTGGACGACGTTCGGCGCGGCGGGATGGGCGGAGCAGATCGACCTCGACGTCGGCTCGGCGGCAGGCCGGAGCCTCATCACCGGCTGGTTGCGGGACTTCGCCGCCCACGGTGTTCGCATCGTCCGGCTCGACGCCATCGGCTACCTCGTCAAGAAGGCGGGGACGAGCTGCTTCATGGTCGAGCCCGAGATCTACCGGTTCCTCGACTGGATCACCTCGGTGGCGACCTCACTCGGGCTGGTCCTCCTCCCCGAAGTCCACGACCGTTACCCCACCCACCAGGAACTGTCGCGACGCGGCTACTGGACCTACGACTTCGTGCTCCCCGGACTCCTCCTCCACAGCTACCGGACCGGCGAAACCGCACGGCTCGCCGCCCACCTCTCCGAGTCCCCGGATCGCCAATTCACCATGCTCGACTGCCACGACGGGGTGCCGGTCCGCCCGGACCTCGACGGCATCCTGGAGCCATCCGAGATGCGCGACCTCGCCGATGGCATGCTGCAACGGGGCGGCAACGTCAACCGCCTCTTGTCCGGCGTCGGCCCCGACGACGTCGACGTCCACCAGCTCAACTGCACCTACTACTCGGCGCTCGGCGAGGACGACGACCGCTACCTGGCGGCCCGCGCCATCCAACTGTTCGCCCCCGGTGTGCCACAGGTCTACTACGTCGGTCTGCTCGCCGGGAAGAACGACCTCACCGCGGTGGCAGGCACCGGCGAGGGGCGGGCGATCAACCGCCACGACTACTCCATCGAGGAGGTGACCGACGACCTGGAACGGCCGGTCGTCGACCGGTTGCTGCAACTCGTCCGACTTCGGAACTCCCATCCCGCCTTCGACGGGACGCTCACCGTCGAAACCGAGGGGCGCAGTCGTCTGCGTCTCAGCTGGCGATCTGGAACGTCCTGCTGCACCTTGGACACCGACCTCGCCACCGGCCGCAGCATCATCGACGCCGGCGGTCGGGATGCAGGGTCGGCTCCGGCCTCCTGAGAGCGGAGCCGACCAAGAAGGCCACCGTGATGTCGATGCGCCGCGACCCCCCTCGGCTCGCTCGGCTCCTGCGGAGCCGCCTCGCCGGTCCCCCCTGATTCCAGGGGGGACGACAGAA
>CAYUDA010000128.1:2544-5286 GCA_964443425.1 uncultured Acidimicrobiaceae bacterium | reverse complement strand
AGGGCGAACGAATCGATCCACAGCATCATCACCAGCGCCAGCACGACCCGCAGGCCGGCGCTGAGTACCAACCCGCCCCGGTAGGCGGTGGGGAACCGCTCGAAGACGGATCCCAGGAACGGGCCGATGACGGCGAAGGGGGCCAGAGTGATGAGCAGGTAGAGGGCGACGTTGGCCCGGGCTTCCGACGACGGCACCGAGAAGAACAGGGTGCCGGCGAGGGCCATCGCCACCAGCGTGTCGCCGCCGACCGATCCGGCGTGGGATTGGGCGAGGCGACGGAAGCCGGGGCCGCGAGATCCGAACATGAGCCGGAGCCGCTCAGCGGCGAGGCGGGACCCGGTGCGGACCGATGCGCCCAGCCGCGAGCGTCCGGCGGGGCGCTCCTGACGGTCGTGTGGCGTCACCTTCGGCAAGTTAGCCGGATAGTGGGCGGCCGCGGCTCCCGGGAGCCGGTTCGGGTGAGGGATCGCTCAGGAATCGCCCGTTCCGGCCTGAGACGCGACAGAACCCGCCGGGCCGTTGCCGTACCATGCCGGCGGGTTCTGAAGGTCCGCGATCTGCCTCGCAATCCTCTCCGGTGATATCGGCATCTGGCGCCGCGAAACTTGAGCCGGCGCGGCCGGTTCCTCCCCGCCGAGCGGCTCAGGCGACGTGCTCACCGTCCCCCAGCGCCCGCAGCGCGGCCCGGATCGTCTCGGCCGCGGCATCGAGGGCGCCCGGATCGGGGTCGGGGTCGGCGTTCTCGAACCGCAGGTCCCGCTCCGCATCGATCGGCACGAGATGGATGTGGGCATGCGGGACTTCGAGGCCGGCCACGATGAGACCCACCTTCGTCGAATGGAAGCCGTATTGCAGCGCCCGGCCGAGGCGGCGCGACACATCGGTGAGGTGGGCCAGCAGGTCGGGATCGAGGTCGATCCAGTGGTCCACTTCCCTGCGGGGCACGACGAGGGTGTGACCGGGAGCGATCGGGTTGATGGAGAGGAAGGCAACACACTGGTCGTCCTTCCAGACGAACCGGGCCGGCAGGTCGCCGTCGATGATCAGGGTGAACACCGATCCCATGAAGCGAGGTTACCGCCTCAGAGGAGGTTGACGGCGAGTTCCGCCAGCGGGCTCCGCACCGACCGCTCCAAGGTGACGTGCCCGAACAGACGATGGCCCTTCATCTTCTCGATGAGCGCCGCCAGCCCACCAAACGGCGACACGTAGGGGTTGTCGACCTGCGTCAGGTCGCCGCAGAAGACGACCTTGGAGTCGACGCCCATCCGGGTCAGGATCACCTTGAGGGTCGGCAGCTCCAGGTTCTGCGCCTCGTCGATGATCACCAACTCGCCGGTGATGGACCGGCCCCGCAGGTACGTGATCGCCGCCATCTCGATCACGTCGCGTTCCATCAGCTCCTCGACCGCGTCGCGCGCTTCGGCGGTGTCGCCGCCTGAGAACAGGGCGTAGAGGTTGTCGTGCACCGCCGCCATCCACGGCTCGAGCTTCTCGTCGAGGTCGCCGGGAAGGAACCCGACCTCCTGGCGGCCCACCGCCACCAGCGGTCGGTACACCGAGACCCGCCGGTAGTGGCCCTGCTCGAGGGTCTGCTCGAGGCCGGCGGCGAGGGCGAGGAACGTCTTGCCGGTGCCGGCGGTTCCCATCATGCTCACCGCCGAGATGTCGGGGTCGAGCAGCAGATCGAGGGCGAAGGCCTGGCGCACGTTCTTGGATTCGATCCCGAAGGCATGCCGGGTTCCGGGGACCCGCACCACGGTCGGTTCCGGGCCGGGATCGGCCACCCGAGCCACCGCCGACTGGGAGCCGGGACCGTGCAGGATGCAGAACTGGTTGACGAGGAGCTGCTGTCCGGGGAGCGTGATCTTGCCTTCCCCGTAGAGGCGGTCGATGGTGGCCGAGTCGACCCCGATCTCGATGACTCCCGAGTACCACTCGTCGACCTGCACCGTGTCGGCCCGGTAGTCCTCCACCTCGACGCCGAGCTGGGCGCCCTTGATCCGCAGCGAGGCATCACGGGTGACGAGCACCGTGGCGTGACCGGCGTCGATCAGGTTGAGGCACGTCGCCAGGATGCGGTGATCGGGGCTCGAGGGGTTGAGGACCTCGGGGAGGCGGTCGGAGTGGGTGCCGTTGAGCTCGATCCGCAGCGAGCCCCCACCTTCGAACGTGCGAGGTTGGGACAGCCCGCCCGGCTGCGACGCACCGAGCTCCTCGAGGGTGCGGATGGCGGAGCGGGCGTTGGCGCCGATCTCGTCGAGACGGCTCTTCTGGCGGTCCAGTTCCTCGACCACGGCGAGCGGCAGCACAACATCGTGCTCGTCGAACCGGAAGACACAGTGGGGATCGGCCAGCAAGACACAGGTGTCGAGGACATAGGTCTTGCCGTCCACCTGGCCGGGCTCCTCTCGACCGCTGAATCGCCAGACTGACCGGCGAGAGCGCGAAAAGCAAGGACTCACCGACGCCACGGGGCATGGTCGCCACTCACTGTCGTCGTGCGTCCCGTAGCCTGCTCCCATCGGAGAAGGGAGCCGAGATGCGGGTGGCGGTAATCGGAGCGGGATCCTGGGGCACTGCGATGGCCTCCCTCGTCGCCGCCGAAGGACCTGTGGTGTTGTGGGCGCGCCGCCCGGCGCTCGCTGCCGCCATCAATGCCCAGCGGCGCAACCCGGCCTACCTCCCGAGCCTTCGCCTCCCCGCCGAGGTGTACGCCACCGCCGACCTGGCGGCGGC
>CAYUDA010000128.1:0-2444 GCA_964443425.1 uncultured Acidimicrobiaceae bacterium | reverse complement strand
CAACTCCAGCAGCTGTTCATGACGCCGACGTTCCGGGTGTACACGAACGAGGACGTGATCGGCTGCGAGGCGGCCGGCGCCCTCAAGAACGTGATGGCGATCGCCGCCGGCATGGCCCACGGCCTCGGCCTCGGTGACAACACGATGGCGACGCTCATCACCCGAGCGCTGGCCGAGATCACGCGGGTCGGGGTGGCGCTCGGCGGGAAACCTCTGACGTTCTCGGGTCTGGCGGGAATGGGCGACCTCATCGCCACCTGCGTCAGCACGAAGAGCCGCAACCACCGGGTGGGGTTCGGTCTGGGCCGGGGTCGCACGTTGGATGACGTAGTGGGCGAGATGCACATGGTGGCCGAGGGGGTGAAGTCGACTCGAGCCATCCTGGCGCTGGCGCAGTGGCACGGGATCGAGATGCCGATCGCCGAGCAGGTCGGGAAGGTTCTCTACGAGCAGGGTGACCCGGTGACCGCGGTCGGCGCGCTCATGGGACGGAAGGCCCGCAGGGAGCTGCACGGCCTCGGCTGAAGCGCAACGGCGGATCGGACAGATCCGGACAGATCGACCTCCCCACGCCTCCTGTCCGTTCCTGTCCGATCGAATCTGACAGACTGCGGGCATGACGACACTGCAAGGCGTGGCGACCACCGGCATCTACTGCCGCAGCACCTGCGCCGCCCAGCCCCATCCCCGCAACGTCACCATCTACCCCACCAGCGTGGCGGCCGAGGCGGCCGGCTACCGGCCCTGCCTGCGGTGCCGGCCCGACCGTCTGCCGGAACCGCACCTGCCGGCCGTCGCCCCGGCGGCCGTCGCCCACGCCCTCGTGCTCATCTCCGACGGGTACCTCGACACCCACACCGAGGATGCCCTCGCCCGCGCCGTCGGCTACAGCGGCCGCCAGCTACGCCGCCTCTTCCTGACCCATGTCGGTGCCAGCCCGGCGTTCGTGGCGCGATCGCGGCGGGCCCATTTCGCCCGGCGCCTCCTCGACGAGACCGACCTGCCGCTCACCGCGCTGGCGACCGCCGCCGGTTACCGGTCGACCCGCCAGCTCCACCGGGCGGTGACGGCCACGTTCGCCTTCCCGCCGAGCGAGCTGCGGGCGAAACGCCGCCGTCCGGACCGCGCCGTCGACGACGGCGGCGTCACGCTGCACGTCCCGTACCGCGGCCCGCTGGACCGGGGCCGGCTCCGCCGCCACCTCGGACCGCGCACCGCTCCCGGCGTCGACCATCTCGACGAGTCCGGCACGTACCGGCGCACGTTCGAGACATGCGGCTCACCCGGCCTCATCGACCTCGACCTCTCCGGCGGGACCGGGTCCGGCGACGGCGAGCTGACGTTCGTCGCCCACCTGCCGACGATGGCGACCCTGATCGACGACGTCGCCCGCTGCCGCCACCTCCTCGGGCTCGACCGGCCGGTCGCGTCGTTGCAGGCGCTGGCTTCCGACGATCTCCTCGGCCCCGAATTGCTGGCCCGCTCCGGGATACGCGTCCCCGGGTGTTGGGACCGGTTCGAGAGCCTGATCCGCATCGTGATCGGGCAGCAGGTATCGCTGCGGGGAGCAGCGACGCTGGTCGGCAGGGTGGCAGCCGCCGCCGGGCGCCGCATCCCCGGCGCCGACGAGCGAGCCAACCTCGTGTTCCCGGATCCGGCGGCCCTCGTCGCGGCCGATCTGGCGGGGCTCGGCCTCACCACCCGGCGTGCCGCCACCGTCCGGGCGGTCGCCGCCGCGGTGGCCGACGGTTCACTCGATCTGTTTCGCTTCGCGCCCCTCGACGACCTCGTCGCCGGTTACTGCGAGCTGCCGGGGCTCGGGCCGTGGACGGCCCACATGGCGGCGATGCGCCTCCACCGTCACCCCGACGCGTTCCCGGCGGGCGATCTTGGCCTCCGTAAAGGGGCGGCGCGGCTGGCCGGGCTCGACGGCCCGATGCCCGCCCCCGACCTCGCCGCGCTCGCCGAGCGGTGGCGCCCCCACCGCGCCCTCGCCGCCCAACTGTTGTGGACCATCAACGGGGAAGGACTCCTGACATGAACGACACGCACTACTCCACCGTCTTGCCCTCTCCGGTGGGCGACCTCACCATCGTGGCCACCGACCAGGGAGTACGAGCCGTGCTGTGGCCCCGCGACGACGACTCCCGGGTGGCGCTGCCGGAGACGACACCGGATCCGCAGCGACATCACCCCGTGCTGGCGGCCGCGGTCGCCCAGCTCGGCGAGTACTTCGCCGGGACCCGCACCACGTTCGACCTTCCCCTCGACCTGCGCGGCACCGACTTCCAGCTGGCATCGTGGCGGGCGCTTGCCGACATCCCGTTCGGCGCCACCAGCACGTATGGGGACGTGGCTCGTGGGCTGGGACGCCCCGGTGCAGCCCGGGCGGTGGGCGCCGCCACCGGCCGGAACCCGGTGTCGATCGTGTTGCCGTGCCATCG
>CAYUDA010000127.1:0-5289 GCA_964443425.1 uncultured Acidimicrobiaceae bacterium | reverse complement strand
CATCGGCTATCACGTCCCGTTCGCGCCGCCCGATGCCTTCGTCGGCGCCGATGGGCTCTCCTATCGCACAGTCTGCGTCGACGTGTCGATCACCGTCGACATCGCCGAGGAGGTCGAGCGGCGCCGCAGCGACCCCGGCTTCGACAAGGACCCGGCCGTGCAAGGCCTCACCGGACTCGATACCTGGGTCTGGTATCAGGCCGATCCCCAAGTCCACCCCTTCGGCCTCGAATGGATCGACCCCGCCACCGGCGTCACCGTGCAACTCGAGGCATGGGCCTGGATCACCGACTTCACCTGGACCTTCGGCGACGGCGGCGCCGCCACGACCCACGCTGCCCTCTTCGAGCACGCCCCCGACGCTGCCGGCAGCCACGACACCCCGGCGGGCACCCACATCTACGAGACCACCAGCAGCCAGGCCGGATTCCCCGACGGCTACCCGGTGTCGACCCAAGTCACCTGGATCGGTGAATGGCGCTGGAGAACAGGCGACGCCTGGTCAACCCCCATCCCCATGGCGACCACCATCACCGCCCGTTTCGACACCATCTACCCCGTCATACAAATCCGCTCCGTCCTGGAGTGAGACCTCTCTTCCGATCCCTTGCAGGTGACGCCGGAGAAGGTGCGAAGTGATCAGGCTCGAGGTGACCCTCCCCGACCCGATCGCCAGCTGCGCTGGCGCCTCGACGACGCCTCCGCCTTCCGCGTAGGAAACCTCCCTGCACAGCAGGGAGGGTGACAGAGGCGGGATCGGCGAAGCGCCAGCTACCCAACAGGTGCCGGCTGAGCCGAGGGGAGTCCCGAAGCGCCGCGTCGAACAGGTAACCGGCCTGCCATTCACCGTCGAGCTGGCCGTCGCGTGAAGTGAAGCCTCCCAAGCCTATTGGGCGCTCGGCTAGCGCCGCGTGCCGGTTCGGCTCGGATCTTTGGCCGACATCGTGGCGTTGTTCTGTGCGCCCCTGATCCGGCGGTAGGTGGCGGCGCGGCGCCATCGAGAAGTCGCGAGTTCTGGGGCACCTGGCGTCGGTGTCGGCCACGAGCAGATCGCCGATTCGGGCTGGCCAACGCTACGGACGAACGACGGATGGATCGACCAGCACGCGCAAGTTCGCTGTCGCGAGCGTCAGTGTGGCCGCTGGCGAAGGCCACGAAGACCGATTTGGCACCGTCCGACCTCTACTAGCGTGAACTCGTGACCGCCGTCTCGGAGTTTCTGGCTCTGCACCACGGTAAAGGATTCGTGCTGCCGAACGCCTGGGACGCGGGCTCCGCTCGGCTCCTGGAGCAGGTCGGCTTCCCGGCTATCGCCACCACCAGCGCAGGCATCGCTTTCGCACTCGGCCGGCCCGATGGCTCGCTCGACGGCGACACCATGATCGAGCACGTGGCGCGGATCACTGCGTCGGTTGCCGTACCCGTGACCGCCGATCTCGAGGCGGGCTACGGCGACTCGCCGGAGGATGTTGCCCGCACCGTGGCGCTGGTGGCGGAACTCGGCGTGGTCGGGGCCAACCTCGAGGATCAGGTGGGTGGCGAACTGTTCGGTGTCGACCAAGCCGCCGACAGAATCGTGGCAGCGCGCGCCGCAGCGCCGGCGGGCACATTCGTGATCAACGCCCGCACCGACACCTATTTCGGCGCGGGAACCGGGGACGTGTTCACCGAGACAATCGAACGGGCGACGCGGTACGTCGAGGCCGGGGCCGACTGCGTCTTCGTGCCGGGCGTCGACGATCCGGACACGATCCGGCTACTGGCCACCGAGATTCCAGCGCCGCTCAACATCGTCGCCGGCCTGACGGGCACGCTGCTTGATGCCCCCACGCTCTTCTCGCTCGGCGTGAAGCGGGTGAGCCTGGGCGGAAGCCTCGCCCGGGCTGCACTCAGCCTCGTGGAGCGAGCCGGCCGCGAGCTACTCGAGTCCGGCACCCTCGGCTTCCTTGCCGGTGCGATTAGCTACTCGGACCTGCAACGCCGGTTCGCGTCCTGATCGCCGCCAACGTCTCGAGGCGAACTCGCCCAAGGCTGGAGCATCGACGACGCCCCCGCGACCCCGTACGCGGTTGCGTACTTCGACACCTGTCGCGAACTCGGGGTCGAACTTGACTGGAACGACGACCTCTACGTCGAGTCGATGACTCGCCTCCGCCGCCGCGCCCCCCGGCCCTGTTCGTCTCGAACTCTGAACGGGATCGGTGGGGTACGATGCGGCGAACCATGATGGTCAAATCGGGAGAGGTCGACCAGTGAGGAAACCGATTCTGAGCGCAGTCTTCATCGTGGTCATGGTGGCCATTGTCGTCGGCGTCGATGTGATGGTCTTCAGCCATCGATTCTGGGAACGGCTCATTGTGAACACCGCCGTCGTCCTGGTGTTTGTCCTCTTCTACTTTGTGTTCCTGAAAGACTGAGCCTGGCGACTGCAGCCTCGTGCTGCGATAGACGCCAGGCGCGATCTCAGCGAACTACCTCACAGGCCGCGCCGAGCGCTTCACCTGGGCATGCGACGTGTGGAGGGCCGGGTTCCGACATGAGTTCTGCAACGCGACCGCCCCCGGTCGATTCCCAAGGCGACCTCACCGCGACCCTCCCCGAGCGAGGAGAGATCTTTCAACATTCAGAACGTTCGATACAATATGAACGTTGTGGACGACGCGATGCCGGAGTACGTGGAGCGGTTCGGCCGCTACTGGGAGGCGAGCGGCGGCAACCGCGGCCAGGGCAAGATCCTCGGCTACCTGCTCGTCTGCGATCCGCCCCACCAATCGTCCCGTCAGCTCCGGGAGAGCCTCAAGCTGAGCGCCGGCAGCGTGTCCACCAACACCCGCCTGCTCGAGCAGCTCGGCATGGTGGAGCGCCTCACCTTCCCCGGTGACCGCGCCACCTACTACCGGCTCTATCCCGGAGCTTGGGACGCGGTCCTCGGCGAGAAGCAGGCCCGAATGAAACTGCTCCGCCGCATGACCGACGAGGCCCTGACCATCGTCGACGGCGACCCCGACCAGCGCCTCACCGGGCTCGTCGAACTGCTCGACTTCATCGACGAGGAGTACCCCAAGTTCGTCGCACTCTGGAAGACACGGAAGGAAGGTCGATGACAACCACTGCGATCAAGGTCGAGGGCGTCTCGTTCGCCTACGGCGACACACTGGCCGTCGACGACATCAGCTTCGAGGTCGCCGCCGGGGAGACCCTCGGCTTCCTCGGGCCCAACGGCGCCGGCAAGTCGACCACGATCAAGATGCTGACCGGCCAGATCAACCCCGACTCGGGCTCCGTCACCGTGCTCGGCATCCCCATGACCGGCCATATCGTCGACATCCAATCTCGCATCGGGGTCTGCTTCGAGGAGAAGAACCTCTACGAGAACATGACCGCCAAGGAGAACCTCGTCTTCTTCGCCCGACTCTTCGGGATAAAGGGCTTCGACGTCATCCCCGTGCTGCAACGAGTCGACCTGGCCGACCGGGCCGACGACCGGGTCTCCAGCTTCTCGAAGGGCATGCGGCAGCGGCTCATGGTGGCACGCAGCCTCGTCAACGAGCCGGACGTGCTCTTCCTCGACGAGCCGACCGACGGGCTCGACCCGGTGTCGTCCCAGGCGATCCGGGCCGTCATCCAGGAGGAATCGGCACGAGGAGCCGCGGTGGTGCTCACCACCCACGACATGCTCGAAGCCGACAAGCTCTCCGACCGGGTGGCGTTCATCAACGAAGGCAAGCTGCTCGTGCTCGACACCCCCGAGAGCCTCAAGCTCCAGCACGGGCAACGAGCCGTCCGGATCCGCTCCCGCCACGGCGATCAGGTGAACGAGACGGTCATCCCGCTCGACGAAGCCGGAGCCGGCGACCAGATCCGGGACGCGGTCGGCAGCGGCGGCCTGATGACGATCCACACCGAAGAGGCAACCCTGGAGGACATCTTCATCAAGTTCGCCGGAAGGGCGCTGGAAGCATGACCGCCATCCGCTCCCGAGCCGGCATCGTGGCGGCCATCGTCCGCAAGGACTTCACCGCCTTCTCCCGCGACTGGTTCTTCCTCGTCATCTCGATCATCGGCCTCGTGCTCTTCGCCCTCATGTTCTGGCTCATGCCCAACACCGTCGACGAGACCATCACCGTCGGCGTCAGCGGACCCGGCATCGGCGAGGCCCTCACCTCTTCCGGCGAGAGCCAGGGCATCGACCTGAAGCTCTACCCCTCCCAGGACGCCCTCACCACTGCCATCGAGAACGGTTCGGACGGCGTCGCCGTCGGCCTCGCCTTCCCCCCCGACTTCCTCCAGACCATGGCGGCCGGGCAGCAGACGACCGTCGACGTGCTCGTCACCGCCGGGGTGCCCGCCGAGCTGCGCGACGCCATGGACTCGATGGTTCGTGAGGTCGCCTACGCCGTGTCGGGCGAGACGCTGCCCGTCACCCAGCTCGCCCAGAACGAGTACGTGCTGGGCGTCGATCGCTCCGGCGACCAGGTGTCGCTGCGGGAGAAGATGCGACCGCTGCTGGCGTTCATGGTGCTCGTCATCGAGATGATGTCGCTGGCCGCTCTCGTCGCCGCCGAGATCCAGCAACGCACCGTCACCGCCATCGTCACCACTCCGGCGCGGGTGGCCGACTTCCTCACCGCCAAGGTGATCGTCGGGACCCTGCTGGCGTTCGTCCAGGCGGTGATCCTGCTGATCGCCATCCGGTCGCTGGGCGCCAACGCCCCCTTGATGCTCACCATCCTGCTGCTGGGGGCGCTCATGGTGACCGCCTTTGCCCTCATCGCCGGCTCCTACGGACGTGACTTCATCACGGTGGTGTTCTGGAGCATCCTGTTCCTCGTCCCCCTCATCATCCCCGCCTTCGCCGTGCTGTTCCCGGGCTCGGCCTCGTCGTGGGTGAAGGTCATCCCCAGCTACGGCCTCATCAACGCCATCGTCGGCGCCACCTCCTACGGCGAGGGTTGGAGCGACGTGCTCCCCGACCTGGCGATGGTGGCGGCGTGGACCGTCGTCGCCTACGTCGTCGGGCTCTCCATACTGAGAAGGAAGGTGGAGGCGCTATGAACCTGGTGCGCACCTGGCGGATCATGCAGAAGGAGCTGCGGATGGGGCCGCGCTCGCCGATCTTCCTCTACGCCGTCCTCCTCCCCATCGTGCTCACGTTCATCATCAACGGCGTGTTCGGGTCGCTCTTCGAACCGACGCCACGGCTCGGGATCGTCGATGAGGGCGACTCGGCCATCGTCGCCGAAGCCAAGCAGCTCGACGGAATCCGCGCCAAGCTCGAGAAGCACTACA
>CAYUDA010000126.1:0-5296 GCA_964443425.1 uncultured Acidimicrobiaceae bacterium | reverse complement strand
GAACTACCGCACCGCCTTCGAGGTGCAACTGGGGCCGCTGGTGGCCCTCTTCCTGCTGCTCTCGGCGGTCGCCCATCTCGTCATCGCCTCCCCCTGGGGGTATCCCTGGTACGTCCGCACCTTGGAGAAGGGCGCCAACTACGCCCGCTGGATCGAATACGCGGTGAGTTCCTCGGTCATGATCGTGGTGATCGCCTTGCTGGTCGGCATCTACGACGCCATGGCGCTCATCGCCCTGTTCGCGGTGAACGCCGCCATGATCCTGTTCGGCTGGATGATGGAGCTGCACAACCAGACGACCACACGGACCAACTGGACGGCGTTCTGGTTCGGGGTGTTCGCCGGCGCCGTGCCCTGGATCTGCATCACGATCTACCTCGTCGGCGCCGGCGGTCCCGAGGGAGGGCCGCCCGGGTTCGTCTACGGGATCTTCTTCTCCCTGTTCGTGTTCTTCAACGTCTTCGCCGTCAACATGGTGCTGCAGTACCGCAAGGTGGGACGGTGGGCCGACTACCTCTACGGCGAGCGGGTCTACATCCTGCTGAGCCTGTTCGCCAAGAGCGCACTGGCCTGGCAGGTCTTCGCCGGGACCCTCCGTCCGGTGTGAGGTCGGGGCCGGGCGCCCCGGGCGGCTACGGCACGAGGGGACGCTCGTAGGTGACGGTGGCCCGCCGGATCCAGAGATTGCCGAATGTGGTGCTCCCCGACGGCCACCAGACCTCCACCGCGTACGAGTAGTGGGTGGTGTCGACCACCGGGTTCTCGATCTCCGACGTCGCCACCGTGATGGAGCAGCCGTCACCCGAGGATGTCGCCTCTGCCATGACCTCGGCGTAGGCACCGGACACGGCGGGGTCGGGGCGCCGGATCAGCCTGGCGGTGTAGTCGGCGGCGTTGGTGGAGTCGCAGAACGTGGCGGAGAAACCGGTGACGGTTGCGCCGTCGGGAAGGGCGACCGAGGCTCCCATCGGCTTCGGCGAGGTACGACCGATCGTCCCGACCGCGTTGTAGTCGTAGTCGAGGTAGGAGTCGTTCTCCCGGATGGGGAGGAACCCGACCTGGTCGATGGCGATGGTGGTCTCGACCGGCATGTCGGCGAACCGGTGAAGGAACGCCGCCATCTGGGCCCTGGTCACGGCATCATCGGGACAGAACCGGTCGTTGGCGGGTGGGTTGCAGCCGAAGGTGACGCCGGCATCGGCCAACCACGCAATGTCGTCGTGGAAGACGTTGCTGGCAGGTACGTCGCTGAATTCGTGGGCCGCCAGTGCGACCACCGATCCGGACAGCATGGCGATCAGTGTGAACGCGGCGACGAGCCACGTCTTGCGGATCTTCATCGAGCCTCCTTGGTTCGTGGTGGCCGAGTATGCCAGCGGGGCAGCCCCGGTGGGGGAGGTGTTTGCGCGGACCCCGGCGGCGGCGTGCCGCGTGCGCGGGGCTAGGGAAGCCCGGTGCCCTGCCGCACGTCGGCGATCGGTGGGTCCTTGTACTCGCGCTCGATGACCGAGTCGATCTCACGCGCTCTCCGCCGCACCCACCACACGATGAGCAGCATCACCCCGATGAACCCGAGGTAGGGAAGGTATCCCAACATATGGCTCATCATAGCGAGCTGCAGGGGTCGAGCTCGGGAGCCAGGGTCGATCTTCACGGAGCGCGGTGCAGCGCCGGAGGAGTCGGGGTGGTGGGCCCAGCTGGATTTGAACCAGCGGCCTCATCCTTATCAGGGATGCGCTCTAACCGAGCTGAGCTATGGGCCCATGTTGCCTACCATCCACAGGATTCGCCCCCCATCGGGGCGGTCGAGTCGTGGTCGGCAGGGATTCGGAGGATAATCCCCGCTACGCGGAAAGTCAGAAACGCGTCGCCGCCAAACTGAGCCGGCGCGACCAGGACGGGGCGCCGGGACTCGGATCCGCCCCGAGTCGCTGGGACGAGGAGGGACGAGAGCATGGGCAGCGGACACGGCGTCGGTTCCGTTCGGGCCGGGCGCGACCGGTGGCGGGCGGCGCTGGTGGTGATCCTCGCCCTCACTGTGGCGGCGTGTGACCCGCAGGCGGAAGCCGATCCGGCACCCTCCTCCACCACCTCGGTGCCGGTGACGACCACCACGTCGTCATCGACCTCGACCACCTCGACCACGACCACGACCGAGGCCGCCACGACCACGACGACCGCCGACGATCCCGTCGCGCAGGCCGCTGCCGCCTTCGAGGCATGGGTTTCGGCGCTGGCGGCCGGCGACGTCGAGGGTGCGTGGGAGGCGATGGCCGAGTCGTCCCAGTGGGCTATCGGTGACTTTGCCCGGTTCGAGGACATGAGCACCGAGCTCGCCGAAGGTTGGGGTGCCTGGACCGTCGCCGAGGACGTCAGCTACTCGCTCGAGGAGGACGACGCCGGCCGGACGCTGCTCGTCGTGCGGGGCGTGACCCGTCCCGAAGGCCAGGTGGAGGAGCGCGAGGTCGGCGTGCCCGTCGTCGAGGAGGACGGAGTGCTCGCGTTGTCGCCGTTCGAGGAGTTCGGCAACGTCGCCCTCGGCCTCGAAGACGAAGCATCCGACACGGAGGGCCCACCGGTCCCGGCCAACTCGGGGGCAGGGCGCCGCATCATCTACTCCAACAGCGAGCAGCGGGTGTGGCTCGTCGAGGACGACGGGTCCGTCACCGACACCTACCTGGTCTCGGGCCGGAGGGGCGTACCGTCCCCCGGCGCCTACCAGGTCTTCTCCAAGTCGGAGCTGGCGTACGCCGGCCACGACGGCGTCACGATGTCCCACATGGTCCGCTTCGCCCACGGACGGAGCCTCGCCATCGGGTTCCACGCCATCCCCACCACCGGCAGCGGCCGTCCCCTCCAGTCGGAGGACGAGTTGGGGGAGTACCGCTCCCTCGGATGCGTCCGCCAGAGTCCGGGTCACGCCGCCGAGTTGTACGACTGGGCCGTCATCGGCACCCAGGTGGTCGTGCTCGCCTGATCCGGCGGGAGCGCCGCCTCGACCTGTGAGCCCGAGGAGCTCACCGAACCTGGCGGGTTGCTGCTCGTGGCCGACGAGCCATTCGCCGACCACTGGTTCGAGAAGCGGATCGCGGGCTGAGGCGGGATCACGGGCTGCTGTGCGCCGGCGACTCCTACAATGACGGCTCTCCCGGGGACGTAGCTCAGTCTGGCAGAGCACCTGGTTTGCAACCAGGGGGTCGTCGGTTCGAATCCGATCGTCTCCACCGATGGGTGAACAGCGCAGCCCGATACGCACCGCGGTGATCGTGGATGCGGTCCGCACCCCCGGCGGCAAGCGGGGGGGCCGCCTCCGCGGTTGGCATCCGGTCGACCTCGCCGCCCACGTGCTGCGCACCCTCGTCGCCCGCAACGACCTCGACCCGACCCTCGTCGACGACGTCATCCTCGGTTGCGTCACCCAGACCGGTGAGCAAGGTCTCAACGTCGCCCGCAACGCGGTGCTGGCGGCCGGCTTTCCCGAGGAGGTTCCGGGGGTGACCGTCGACCGGCAGTGTGGCTCGAGCCAGCAGGCGTTTCACTTCGCGGCCCAGGGGATCATGGCCGGCGTCGCCGACGTGGTCATCGCCGGTGGCGTCGAGTCGATGACCCGGGTCCCGATGGGGTCCACCATGGAGCAGGGCCCCGGCCTTCCCTTCGGGCCTGCCATGACCCGCCGCTATCCGCAAGGTCTCGTGCCGCAGGGCATCTCGGCCGAGCTGATCGCCGAGAAGTGGGGGATCACCCGCCAGGAGGTCGATTCGCTCGCCCTCCGCTCCCACCGGCGGGCGGCGACCGCCACCGAGGAGGGCCGCTTCGCCAACGAGATCGTACCGGTGGAGGTGGAGACCGCTGCTGGGCTGGTCGAGACGATGACCATCGACGAGGGGATCCGGCCCGACACCTCGCTGGAGGCCCTCGCCGCGCTGCCGCCCGCCTTCAAGGAGGGCGGGATCGTCACCGCCGGGAACTCGTCGCAGATCAGCGACGGCGCCGCCGCGGTGCTCGTGATGAGCGAGCAGAAGGCGTCGGAGTTGGGATGCGCCGCCCGGGCCCGGCCGGTGGCGTTCGCCGTGGTCGGGGTCGACCCGGTGACGATGCTCACCGGCCCCATCCCTGCCACCTCGAAGGTGCTGTCCCGGGCCGGCCTCACCATCGACGACATCGACCTGTTCGAGGTCAACGAGGCGTTCGGCAGCGTCCTCGCCGCATGGCTCCGGGAGACGGGCGCCGACGAGGACAGGGTCAACGTCAACGGCGGGGCGATGGCGTTGGGCCATCCGCTCGGGGCCACCGGGGCCAAGCTGATGGCGACGCTCCTCAACGAACTGGAGCGCCGCGGTGGCCGCTTCGGCCTCCAGGTGGTGTGCGAGGGGGGAGGGATGGCGAATGCGACCATCATCGAACGGCTCGGCTGAGGCCCGGCGATGGCGACGGCGCTGATCGCGGTGGCGATGGGGGCCGGCATCCTCATCGTCTCGTTCTGGGTGATCCGCTACCTGGGGAGCGCGCCGCCGCCCGAACCCGACCCGGACGAGGTACAAGAGGTGTCGGTCGACTACCGCTGCAGCGTGTGCGGGATGCGACTCACCGTCACCCACGCCCAGGGTGAAGGGGCGGAGCCACCGCGGCACTGTCGCGAGGAGATGGAGGAGGTGGGCGCGTGACGCTCACGGTGCATCCCGTCACCGCGGACCGATGGGGCGACGTGGAGCGCCTCTTCGGCCCCAACGGCGCCAACGGCGGCTGCTGGTGCATGTGGAACCGGCAGACCAATCGGGAGTTCGACCAACACCACGGAGAGGACAACCACGCCGCGCTGGCCGAGATCGTGAATGCCGGGCCGCCACCAGGTCTGCTCGCCTACGAAGGTGACGAGCCGGTCGGCTGGGTGTCGGTGGGACCCCGCGAGGAGTACGCCAGGTTGCAGCGGTCTCCCGTCACCGGTCCGGTGGACGACACTCTGGTGTGGTTCGTGAACTGCTTCGTGGTGGGCCGGCGCCATCGGGGACGGGGGGTGGCGCAACGACTGTTGGAGGCGGCGGTGGAGTACGCCGCGGGCCAGGGCGCCCAGGCCGTGGAGGGATGCCCGGTGGACCCGGCGACGGAGCGGGTCGATTCCGGTTCGGCATGGAAGGGCCTCGCTTCCATGTTCGAGGAGGCGGGGTTTGTCGAGATCGCTCGCCGCAGCGAGACCCGGCCCCTGATGCGCAAGGTGCTCGCGGTCGAGTCCTGAGGCCGTCTGGCAACGTCCCTGGGATCGAGTCTGTCACCCTCCCTGGGATCAGGGAGGGTCGAA
>CAYUDA010000125.1:0-5322 GCA_964443425.1 uncultured Acidimicrobiaceae bacterium | reverse complement strand
TCCCTGATCCATCCGGAATCCCCATACCGGCGAACCTGACTCAACCAAACACCGCCGGAACTGGGGCCACGTCAGGCAATCACCGTGGGGCCAAACCACGTGGACGGTCCGATGAACCCGGACCGATTGACACCCGGAGGTTCCGATGAATCCGGACTCGTCCCGTTGGCAGCAACGGTGGGCTAGTCGTGACGAACCGGTTGCGGCCTGGTGGCCCGGGCCCCTTCGCCGCAGCATCTCGACGAAGCGGCCAACCCAGATGTGGGGGTTTGGGAACGAGGTGACCGCCGTGCCGTTCGAGGATACCCAGCGAGGGACCATCGGCCTGATGCCGGACGCTCGGGGCGTACTTGCCGGATGTTTGGCAGTGAGATGAAGCGTGCGACGGGCCGGAGCGGTGCCGACCAGTCACCGCTCTGCCGACCCTGACTACCGATTCTGCCGGATCTCCTCGAGGGCATCAAGCACACGCTCGGGTGTGAATGGAGTCGTGCGGAGGCGTACCCCGACCGCGTCGTAGATGGCGTTGGCGATCGTGGGAACGGGTGCGTTGATTCCGATCTCGGCGATCGACTTGGCGCCCATTGGTCCGGTGGGTTCGTATGAGTCGACGAGGATCGCCTGGATGCGCGGCAGGTCGGGTGCCGCCGGGATCTTGTAGTCGAAGAACGTCGGGTTGCGTACCCGTCCGTGGTCGCTGATCAGCATCTCCTCGGTCAACGCGTATCCGATGCCGTTGGCGACCGCCCCTTCGAGCTGACCTTCGGCGGCAGCGGGGTTGATCGCCACGCCGCAGTCGGCCACCGCCACGTAGTCGATGATCTTCACCTGGCCCGTCTCCATGTCGACCGAAACCTCAGCGAAGCTCGCAAGGAACGGCGGCGGCGATTCCGCCCCGACGAACGACGCGGTCGCCCCGATCTGGACCTGGTCGGTCGCGTAGAGGGTCCTGAGCCCGACATCCTCGAGTGTGACGCTCTCACCCGTCGGGGCGGCAACGCGCTCGGATCCGATCCGGAGCTTCGCCGCCTCCTCTTCGAGCATCGACGATGCCACTTCGAGGATCTGGTCCCGGACCTGTTCGGCGACGAGCCGGACGGCGTTGCCCGACACGTATGTTGTCGACGACGCGTAGGCGCCGGTGTCGAACGGTGTCATGTCCGTGTCGGAGGAATACACGATGATCTTCGTGAGCGGGACGCCGAGCACCTCTGCGGCGATCTGGCCGAGGATCGTGTCCGACCCGGTGCCGAGATCGGTCGCTCCGATCAGGAGGTTGAACGACCCGTCGTCGTTCATCTTGATGGTCGCGGCCGCCATGTCGACATCGGCGATGCCTGATCCCTGCATGTGGATGGACATCCCGACTCCGTGCACCCACGACCCGTCGCGCCGACGAGCCCCGTGTTTGGCCTCCCATCCGATCCGCTCCGCCCCGATTTCGATGCACCGCTCTAGTTCGCAGCTCTTGACTGTCTGTTCGACGCCCTCCTTGCCCTCACCGATCGCTGCGAAGATCGGCGACGTTTCTCCCACCCGGATGTGGTTGCAGCGTCGCAGCTCGATCGGGTCCATGGCGAGCGCTTCGGCCAGTTCGTCCATGGCAGTCTCGAGCGCGAAGTACCCCTGGGTGGCGCCGTAGCCGCGGTACGCGCCACCGACCGGCATGTTCGTGTACACGGTCATGCCGTCGAAGCGCACGTTCGGCGCCTTGTTGTACAAGGGCAGCGTCTTGGATCCGGCATTCGACATCACGGTTAGGCCGTGGCTGCCGTAAGCGCCGGTGTTGGAGATCACTTCCATATCGACGGCGTTGAGAACCCCATCGTTGTCGGCGCCTAGCTTCACCCGGACGCGCATCGGATGTCGCGTTCGTGAGGCGTAGAACTCCTCGGGTCGCGACAGGACCGCGAGTGACGGACGTCCCGTGCGCATCGTGACCAATCCGACGACGTCCTCGAGCAGGACCTCTTGTTTCACCCCGAAACCGCCTCCGATCCGCGGTTTGATCACTCGCACTCGATAGAGCGGCAGGTCGAGGACCCGGGAGACGATGCGGCGAGCATGGAACGGGACCTGGGTGCTGGTGACGAGCACGAGGCGACGGTCGTTGTCGAGGTATCCCCGCACGACGTGCGGCTCGATCGGGGCATGCTGGGCGTACTGGGTTTCGCACACGGTCTCGACGACGGCGACGGAGCCGGCGAATCCGACCTCGATGTCCCCCACGTCGACTTTGACGACGCACACGATGTTGCGGGCCGCGTCGTGGATGCCGGTTGCGTCGTCCTCGCCGTGGATCACCGGAGCGTCGGCGGCAAGGGCCGCATCGATGCTGAGAACGCTGGGAAGCATCTCGTAGCGGACGTCGATGAGTCGCACCGCCGCGTGAGCGATCTCGCGCGTCTCGGCCGCCACCGCGGCGACCCGGTCTCCGACGAAACGGACCGTTGTGTCGAACATGCGGGCGTCGTATGGGGATGGTTCTGGGTATCCCTGCCCGGCGGTCGTGTACCGCCGAACGGGCGTGTTCTCGTGGGTGAGGACGAGGACCACACCGGGCAGCGCCTCGGCCCGTGAGGTATCGATCTCAACGATGTGGGCGTGGGCGTGCGGGCTGGTGAGGAACGCGATGTGAAGCGATCCAGCGATATCGACGTCCTCGACGAAGACCGGCTTCCCAGTCACCAGGGCGTACGCGTCGACCTTGGGCTCGCTGCGTCCAACAACCTCGAAACCTGGAACAGCTTGATCACGCATCGGTCTCTCCTGCCTGGAGCCGAGCGGCCGCCAGGACGGCATCCACCTGCTTGACATATCCGGTGCACCGGCAGAGGTTCCCGGCCAACGCTTCTTTGACCTCGTCCTCGGACGGATCGGGATTGCGGGACAACAAATCGATCCCGGACATCAGGACGCCGGGAGTGCAGAACCCACATTGCACCCCTCCCGCATCGACCATTGCCTGTTGCATGAGATGGAGGTGCCCGTCGTGTTCGAGGCCCTCCACGGTGACGACCTCCTTCCCCTCGGCGGTAGCGGCCAACACCATGCACGAGTCCACAGCGCTCCCGTCGAGAAGCACGGCGCAGGCACCGCAGTCGCCGGTATCGCATCCGAGTTTGACGCTCTTCAATCCTTCCCTGCGCAGCACCTCGAGGAGGGTCTCTCCGAGTTCGGTCTCGACCGAGCATCGGGCGCCATTTATCGTGATCGCGATCATCTGCTTCACGGTATCGCCCCCTCGAGTCGGCGCTTGGCGTCTTCGAGACAGCGGGTGACCCCCACAGGGACGAGCCGTGTCCGATGGGCAGCCGTGGCACGCAGATCGTCACCGGTCGACACGTCATCGGCGGCGGCCCGGGCGGCAGCGGCGACGGCGGCAGCGGAGAGGTCGGTGCCGACGAGGGCGGCCTCGGCGGATGGCACGGCCGCTGCAAGGCGCGGCGTAGCGCCGACGAAGATCCTGGCCCGGATGCACGTGCCGTCTTCGGTCTGAATCAACGCGGCGCAATTGAGAGTTGCGACGTCGACCGCCGAGCGGGTGAATTTCCAGAACGCGGCGGCGGCCCCGGCGGGTTGGCGGGGAAGAACCACTTCGGTGAGGATCGATCCCTTCAAGTGCGCGGCCTCGGCGTACAGGTCATTGATGGACCCCGTTCGTTCCTCCCCGTCGAAGAGCGTGATCGACGCCCCCAGTGCGCTGAACAGCGGAACAAGGTCCGACCAGGGCTGCTTGCGGACGAGATTGCCGCCGACGGTCGCCACGTTGCGCAGCAGTCGCGATCCCACCTGTCGCAGCATCTCGGGGACGACGCCATCGAGGTATGCCGCAGCGACCGGGGATTCGAGCAGGTCCGTGAGCGTGGTCATGGCCCCGATCGCGGCGGCCCCGTCTCGTTCCTCGACGTAGTCGAGGTCCAGGCCCCCGAGGTCGACGAGTCCGGTGATCTCGTTCGAGCCGGAGAGGACGAGATCAGAACCGCCCGCCATGAGTCGCGTGCCGCGACCGCCTTCGCGCAGGAGATCGACCGCGGAATCAAGATCGGTCGGCCGGGCGTACGACCGGAGATGCGTCAGTTGCATCTCGCCTCCTCGCGTTGGGTGCCGGTGACGGCTGTGACCGATCCTAGATGAGAGTCAGTCGCGTATCGGCGTTCCTGACCCTCGGCATTTCCGTGAACCGTGCCCGGTTTCGCGGGGTCCCAACGAACGTATGCTGGAGTCCTCGACAGGAGCGGGTCGATGATTGAGGCGACGTTCGCAGGTAGCGAAGGCCGGGTCTTCTACCGAAGGTGGAACCCGACGGGTGACCCGCAACGTATCGTCCAGATCGTCCACGGGTACGCCGAACACGGCGGCCGCTACGGACACGTCGCGACAGCCCTCACCGGCGATGGCGCTGTCGTGTATGCCGACGACCACATCGGCCACGGGCGGTCCGACGGGGAGCGGGCCGTAATCAGCGATTTCGAACACGCGGTCGAAGACCTCCACACCCTCTCTGGTATCGCCCGCAGCGACTACCCGGATCTCCCGCTCGTCCTCGTCGGGCACTCGATGGGCGGTCTCCTGTCGGGGCGGTACGCTCAACGTTGGCCGGACGAAGTCGCCGGCGTGGCGTTCTGCGGGGCCGTGGTCGGCGACTGGCAATGGGCCCGCGACGTGCTCGCCGCCCCCGAACTGCCGTACGTCCCGTTCGACCCCGACGCCATCTCCCGAGACCCCGAAACCGGTGCGTCCTATGCCTCCGATCCGCTGGTCTACCACGGCCAGTACAAGAGACCCCTACTCGTCGCCGAGGTCGCGGCGCTCGATGCTTTCGCCCAGGACCTCGACCGGCTCACGATCCCGGTCCTGCTGCTCCACGGCACGGCCGACCCCTTCGTCCCCTACGAGCGATCGCTTCAGGCTGTTCGCGACATGCCGACCGGCGACCTCACCGTCCACCTCTACGAGGGCGGGCGCCACGAAGTCCTCAACGAGACGAACCGGGACGAGGTCATCGGTGATCTCGCAGCTTGGATCGGTCGGGTCGCATGACGCCACAGGACATGGTGGAGCCTCCGCCATTGGTCTTTGGTCCGGTGCCATCACGTCGTCTCGGGCGCAGTATCGGAATCAACAACATCCCGCCCAAGATCTGCTCGTTCGCCTGCGTGTACTGCCAGGTAGGACCCACACTCGATCGGGCAATCAACATCCGATCCTTCTACGAACCGCAGCGCGTCGCCGACGAGGTAGCGGCTCACGTCGCACAGGTCAAGAATCGCGGTGAGGACATCGACTTCCTCACATTCGTTCCAGACGGCGAACCGACCC
>CAYUDA010000124.1:0-5352 GCA_964443425.1 uncultured Acidimicrobiaceae bacterium | reverse complement strand
CCGAGGTGTCGTGAACGCCGTCCGGATGAGCTTCCTCGACCACCTGGTCGAGCTGCGCTCCCGCATCATCAAGTCGGTGGCGGCGGTGGCGGTCGGCACCATCGTCGGCCTCGTCTTCTACCACCGCATCCTCGAGATCCTGGCCCGCCCCTACCAGGACGCGGTCGCCGGCGACCGGCTCGCCTTCTTCCAACCCACCGAGGCGTTCAGCCTGGTGATGAAGGTCGGACTGTTCGGCGGCGTGGTCATCGCCAGCCCTGTCATCGTGTACCAGATCTGGCGTTTCGTCGGCCCGGCTCTCACCCGGCGGGAGCGACGCTACGTCATCCCCCTCTCGGGGGTGATGGGGGTCCTGTTCGGCGCCGGGGTCGCCCTCGGCTACGCCACGCTGCCGCTGGCGCTTCGGGTGCTGCTCGGCTTCGGCACCGACATCCTCGATCCCACCATCGGGGCCAACTTCTATCTCAGCTTCGCCATGCGGTTCCTGCTCGCCTTCGGGATCGCCTTCGAGTTCCCCGTCTTCCTGTTCGCCGCCGCCGCGCTGCACATCGTGCGCAGCGATCAGCTCCGTGCCGGGAGACGCTGGGCGGTGGTCGTGGTGACGATCGCCGCCGCCCTCCTCACCCCGGGCGGAGACCCGCTCACGCTGGCGTTGCTGGCAACCCCGATGTACGTGCTCTACGAGGCGACGATCCTGGCGATCCGGCTCGTCCTGAAGCGATGACTCCTGGCTTCGGCCCGGTGCTTGGGGAGTTCGTGGCCGGCCTCCCCTTCACCCCCGACCGCTTCCAGCTCGACGCCTTCGAGATCCTCGAGGCCGGGCGGTCGGTGGTGGTGACGGCGCCCACCGGCGCCGGGAAGACGGTGGTGGCGGAGGCCGCGGTTCACCTCGCCCTCGCCTCGGGGCGCCGCGCCTTCTACACCACCCCGATCAAGGCCCTCTCCAACCAGAAGTACGGCGACTTCCGGGAGCGCTACGGGGAGGATCGGGTCGGTCTCCTCACCGGCGACAACGTCATCAACGGCGACGCCCCGCTGGTGGTGATGACCACCGAGGTGCTGCGCAACATGATCTACGCCGGCAGCGGCGCCCTCCGAGACCTGGCGGTGGTGGTGCTCGACGAGGTGCACTACCTGCAGGACCGCTACCGCGGCGCGGTGTGGGAGGAAATCATCATCCACCTCGACCGTGACGTGCAGCTCGTCAGCCTCTCCGCCACCATCGCCAACCCCCAGGAGTTCACCGACTGGATAACGGAACGGCGCGGTCCCACCGGCCTCGTCGTAGAAACCCACCGTCCGGTGCCGCTCGAGAGCCTCTACATGCTGCGCGACCGGCACCGCGAGCAGCGCATCGACCTGTTTCCGGTGTTCGCCCCGGGCGGCACCCGCCCCAACCCGGCGGTGGTGCGCCTCCTCAGGAAGGGGCGGGGACGGTTCCGCCGCTTCGGCTATCCGAGCCGGCTCGATGTCGTCACCCGCCTCCGCCAGGAGGGGCTGCTGCCCGCCATCTGCTTCATCTTCTCCCGGGCCGGATGTGAGCAGGCGACCCGGGTGGTGACCGAGGCCCGCCTCGGGCTCACCAGCGAGGAGGAGCGCCGCGAGATCCGGACCCGGGCCGAGGAGCTGACTCGCCACCTCCCGGAGGCCGACCTCGGCGTGCTCGGCTACGCCGGGTGGCTCGAAGAGTTGGAACGGGGGGTGGCCGCACATCACGCCGGCATGGTGCCGGCCTTCAAGGAAGCGGTGGAGGACCTCTTCCGGCGCGGTCTCCTCAAGGTCGTCTTCGCCACCGAGACCCTGGCGCTCGGGATCAACATGCCGGCGCGAACCGTGGTGCTGGAACGGCTCACCAAGTTCACGGGCGAGGCCCACGAGGTGATGCAGCCGGGCGACTACACCCAGCTCACCGGTCGGGCCGGGCGGCGCGGCATCGACACCCGGGGGAGCGCGGTCGTGCTCCACAGCCGCGATCTGCCGTTCGAGCGGGTCGCCGCCATCGCCGCCGAGGGGAGCCACCCGCTCGTGTCGAGCTTCCAACCCTCCTACAACATGGCGGTGAACCTGGTTGCCAACTACGACAAGGAGCTGGCCGAGTCGCTGCTCACCGCCTCCTTCGCCGAGTTCCGCAGCGGACAGCGTCGGGCGGCGCTGCAGGGCGAGATCGCAGAACGGGAAGCCGAAGTGGCCGGGTTCCGGGCTGCCGCCGTCTGTGAACGGGGGGACATCTGGGCATACGCCGGCGGGGCGGGACGGCGCACGGTAGATCACCGGCTCGCCATGCGGGACTTCGTCCAGGGCATTCAGGAGGGCGACGTGCTGCGCCTCTCCGCCGAGGAGGGCGACCGCTGGGTGGTGCTGGCGCGAGGGTTGGGGGTCAGCCCCCGCCTGCTGCTGGTGTCGGCGTCGGGTCGGGCCCGCCGCGTCGCTCCCGAGGACCTCAGCCCCGCCGTCGGGATCGTGGGCGCCCTCGACCTGCCCGAGCCGGTGCGGGCTCGCGATTCCGGGTACCAGCGTTCCATCGCGGTCCGGCTCCGTTCCTGGTCGCCGCGGGACGGGACCCGCCCGGTGGACTTCGCCACCGCCGGCGACGACGACCCGGTGGCGGGCTGCCCACGGCTCGTCGAGCACCTGGGATGGGTGCGGCGCGCCGAGAAGGGCGCTCGGGACCTGCGGCGGCTGCAGCGCCGCCTCGAGCGCACCGACGCCGGGCTGGTCACCCGGTTCCATGGAACCCTCGCCCTGCTCGAGGAGTGGGGCTACACCTCAGCCTGGAGCCTCACCGCACGGGGGGAGCAACTGCGTTTCGTCTACAACGAACTCGACCTGCTGCTCGCCGAGTCGATCGAGCAGGGCCACTTCGACGGACTGCCGCCGGCCGAGCTGGCCGCGCTCGCCAGCCTCTTCACCTACGAGGCGAGGTCCCAAGAGCCCACCGGAGGCTGGCCCAGCGAGCGGGTACGGCAGCGGGGCGACGCGGTGTTCTCCCTCGCCGGGCGGCTCAACGTCGCCGAGCGTGGCCACCGCCTTCCCGAGACGCGCGGTCCCGACGAGGGGTTTGCCGCGGTCGCTCACGCCTGGGCCGCCGGGGTCGAGCTGGAGGACCTCTTCGAGGACGACCTCGTCGCCGGGGACTTCGTGCGCAACTGCCGGCAGCTCCTCGACCTGCTCCGTCAGCTCAGGGACGGCTTCCCCCGACTAGGCTCCGCCGCGGCAGCGGCGATTCGGGCGATCGATCGCGGCGTCGTCGCTGCCGGGGGTCGGATATGACATGGTGGGTGATCGTCAACCCTGCGGCCGGACGGCGTGGTGATGCGCTGCGCCGCACCCGATCCAGCCTCGAGGACCGCCACATCCCGCACACCCTGCGTCTCTCGGAGAGCCCCGAGCACGTCGCCGCCCTCGTCAGCGAGGGACGCGATGCCGGGAGCACCCGCTTCGCTGCGGTGGGAGGCGACGGCACCGCTCACCTGGTGCTCAACGGGTTGATGGCGCACGAGTGGGAGACGCCGCCCACGCTCGGCATCCTCCCGGCCGGTTCCGGCTCAGACTTCATCAAGACCTTCGGCCTGCCCCGCCGTCTGGAGGACATGGCCGACCATTTCGTCACCGACGACGTCTACCGCTGCGACGTGTTGGTGCTGGAAGGTGGGTTCGGACGCCGTTTCGTCCTCAACGCCGTCAACGCCGGCATCGCGGCCGCCTCGATCCCGTTGACGAACCGCCTCCCCCGGCTGCTGGGGAGCAGCCGCTACGCCATCGCCTTCTGGCTCGCCCTCGCCGGGTTCCTGCCGGCCATGACCGAGGTGAAGGTGGCGGGCCGCACCATCGTCGGCTCCACCCTCAACATCGTGGTGGCGAACGGCCAGTACTTCGGCGGGGGGATGAACGTGGCGCCGAAAGCGGCTGCCGGTGACGGCAAGTTCGAGGTGCAGGTGTTCGCTGGGCCTCGCCGCAAGGCGTTCAAGGTGATGCCGAGAGTGATCCGGGGTTCACATCTGGGGTGCCCCGAGGTGAGCCGCGTCGTCGGCGTAGCGGCCGATCTTCAGGTTCCGGAGATGTGGCCGATCGAGGCGGACGGCGAGCTGATCGGCCGCGGTCCGGTGCAGGTGAGCCTGCGCCCGGGAGCGATCGATTTCAAGATCTGAACGAGGACCGAAAGGGTGGAAGAAACCGCGGGAACCAGTCGTTTGCTCTGACCTGGCGGGCGATATAATCCCGCGCCACGAAAGGTGCCATGGACACCACGACCCACACCCCCGAGGAAACCGTGCCTGACGACGACGACTTTGCCGACGAATCCGAACCCGAATGGGATGAGGACGTCGAGGAGCTGGTCGAGGACGATCTCGTGGAGGACGATCTGGTCGAGGACGACCTGGTGGAGGCCGATCTGGTCGAGGACGACCTCGTGGAGGCCGACATCGTCATTGACGACGACGTCGACGTCGTCGAGGACGACGACGAGGACGACGACGAGGACTCCGACGACGAGGCACTCGACGAGCTCGAGGCCGAGGAGCTCGACATGCTCACCGACGACGAGGAGTCGGAACGGCTCGCGGTCGACGAGGCGGCCGTGTTGCGTGACATCCGCCGGGCCGAGCTGGCGATGGACGACGAGGGGGCGGGCGGCGCGAAGGCCGACGAGTTCGTGTGCAGTCAGTGTTTCCTCGTCAAGCGCAGCAGCCAGCTGGCGGATCGTCGTAAGAAGATCTGCCGCGACTGTGCGGACTGACACCCTCGTCGTCGTCCCGACCTACAACGAGGCGGACAACATCGCCGTCATGGTCGAGGCGGTGCTGATGCACGGCACCCGGATCCTCATCGTCGACGACGCCTCTCCCGACGGAACCGGTGACATCGCCGACGGTCTCGCCGGCCACGAACGGGTCGACGTGCTGCACCGGACCGGCAAGGGAGGGCTGGGGCCGGCCTATGCCGCCGGGTTCCGCTGGGGCCTCGACCACGGGGCTGAGATCCTCTGCGAGATGGACGCCGACCTGTCGCACGACCCCGCCGACGTGCCCCGGTTGCTGGCCGCGGTCGACGGCGGTGCCGATCTGGCGATCGGGAGCCGCTACGTTCCCGGCGGTGGGGTGGAGCACTGGCCGTGGCATCGCCGCTGGCTCTCGGCCGGCGGCAATCGTTACGCCCGCATCATGCTCGGCACCCGCATCAGGGACATGACCGCCGGCTTCCGGGCGTTCCGGGCACCGGCGCTCGAACGCCTCGATCCGTGGTCGTGCCGGGCCTCCGGCTACGGGTTCCAGGTGGAGATGGCGTGGCGGGCCGCCGCCCGCGGCCTCACCGTGGTGGAGGTCCCGATCGTCTTCCGCGACCGGCAGCGGG
>CAYUDA010000123.1:0-5380 GCA_964443425.1 uncultured Acidimicrobiaceae bacterium | reverse complement strand
GCTCCGCTCCAGCTCGGCGACCCGGTCGGCCACCAGCTGCAAGAACCGCTCGACCTGGGACGGGTTGTAGCCGCGGCGCGACGAGTCGAAGGTGCGCGCTCGAATATCGGCGGGACGAAGCTCGTCAGCCATCGCCGGTCACGATACCCCTCGAGGCCGCAATCCCAGGGGTTTGCCGGGGAATCGGGACGGTCGCCGCTACAGCGTGGCGAGGAAGTCGAGGGCGTCGTCGATCGTGCCGATCGCCACCACGCCGATGTCGTCCCCGGCGGCGTCGACGGCGTCGACGTAGTTGTCGTTGGGCACCAGCACGTACTCGGCCCCGGCGTCGATCGCCCCGAAGACCTTCTGGCGCACCCCGCCGATGGCGCCCACCACGCCGTCCTGGTCGATGGTGCCGGTTCCGGCGATCCGGTGCCCGTCGGTCAGGTCCGTCGGGGTCAACTCGTCCATGATCTCGAGGGTGAACATCATCCCCGCCGACGGCCCGCCGATGTTGCGGGAGTCGATCTCGACGTCCACCGGGAACACCACCTGCACCTCGGCGTCCATCAGGGTCACCCCCACCATGCCGCGGTTGTCGTCCACTGTCACCGTCCCGTCGTCCTCGACGGCCCGGAACGGCCCGAGCACGATTGGCACCGTGATCGTCTCGGTCTCGGTGCCGTCCTCCCCGACGGCCCGGTGAATCGTCAGCTCGATGCGGTCCCCGGGACCGTGCCCCCCGATGAGATCGACCGCATCGGTGGAGAACTCCACCGGCTGCCCGTCCACCGCCACGATCACGTCACCCGGCTCCAGTTGCCCGTCCGCCGCCGAATCCGCCACGATCGAGTTCACCTCGGCGCCCGAACCCTGGTAGGTGACCTCGTACCCGAGGTGGGTCAACGCCACCACGATGGCGTTCTGCTTGGAGCGCTCCATCAGCGCCAGGTTCTCGCGACGCAGATCCTCCTCCGACACCCCGGCCGGCCTGATGTTCTCGCGCGGGGCGAGATCGACGCGGGAATCGAACTTGGCCGCCACCCACTCCAGAACGTTCACCTCCTTGAGCGACACGGTGAGGAAGAACAGGTCGCCGGTGGCGTCGTCGAGGGGTTGGTCCACCTTCACGAAGTCGCTGACGTCGTTGACGGGACCCGGAGACAGCGCGTAGTAGGGGATGTTGATCGGCCATGCCAACGCCAGGGCGATCCCCAGCACCAGCATCACCGCGGCGACGACGAACGGCCACCTGGGAAGCCTGCGCCGTGGGCGCAGCGACTCCGGGATGTCGTCCCAGAAGAAATCGCCCTCGGGATCGTCCGGTGCAGGAGCGTCGAGGGTGAACGAGTCGCGCGGGCCGTGATCGTCCATCCGCCCGATGCTACCGCCGTGAGGGGGCTAGCCCGATGCAGCGCCCTACACTCGCCGCATGGGCCGCATCAACACCACCATCACCCTCGCCAAGGCCAGCTGGGAGGTCCTCAAGGCCGACCGGGAGCTGGTCGCACTCCCCATCATCTCCGCTCTCGCCAGCCTCGTCGTCGCCCTCACCTTCATCGTCCCGGTGGTCGCAACGGGGAGCTTCGACGGGGGCAACGCCAAAGGAGGCCCGGTCACCTACATCCTGCTGTTCGTGATGTACGTGACGCTCGCCTACATCACCATCTTCTTCAACGCCGCCCTCGTCCATGCCGCCAACGAGCGGCTCGACGGAGGCAACCCGACGCTGCGCAGCGCCCTCAACGGCGCCGCCGCCCGGGCCGGTCGCATCCTGCCGTGGGCGATCGTCTCAGCCACCGTGTCGCTCATCCTGCAGGCGATCGAGGAACGGGCAGGCACCCTGGGACGCATCGTCGCCGGACTCGCCGGACTCGCCTGGGGCCTCGTCACCTACCTCGTGCTCCCCATCCTCGTCATCGAGGATGTCGGCGTCGGCGACGCGATCCGCCGCTCCGGTCAGCTCTTCAAACGCACCTGGGGTGAGAACGTCGCCGCCCAGATGGGCTTCGGGCTGCTCGGGTTCCTCCTCATCCTCCCCGGGCTGCTGCTCGCCGGCCTCGGCGTCGCCAGCGGTGGGGCCGCCGCCGTCGCCGGGATCGCGGTGGCGGTGCTGTGGGGGATTGCGGTCTCGGTGGTGCTCGCCGCCCTCAGCGGAATCTTCCAGACCGCCCTCTACCGCTACGCCCGGGACGGGTCCGCCGGCGGCGGTTTCAACAACGCCACCCTCCGCAGCGCCTTCGCCCCCCGCTGAGCCCGCCTCAGGCGACGGGAGGGCCGCCCACCATCTCGGCCTGCACCACGATGCGCTGCCGATCCGAGCCCTTCGGGTGGCAGGCGAACAGGGTCACCATCGGGTGGTCTCCGTCGAAGGTGATCCAGGTGTCGTCGGGGGAGACGACGAAGACGTCCGTCACCCGGTACATGACGTCGAAGTCGGAGCGGTCGGTGAGGTAGATGAGGTCCCCGATCTCGATCCGGTCGAGGTCCCGGAACGGCGCCGAGTGGGTGGTGCGGTGCCCGGCGAGCACCATGTTGCCGTCGTCGCCGGGCATGGCGGTCCCCACCCAGTGACCGACACCCATGTCGAGCACCTCGGGCGCCACCCCCTCGTAGACGGGCAGGTCGATGCCGAGCGTCGGGATCCGGAGGTGGCTCGTCTCGAAGCCGAGGCTCTGGGTGCGGTCGATGACCGGCTGGCGGCTGGAACGGGGCGTGTAGGCGTCCGGGTTCCGGGTCGACGCGGCCACCGCTCCGGCTGCGACCACCGGCGCCAGCGCCAGCGACAACGCCACCAGCAGCACCGCCAGCGCGCGCCGCGGCGCCGTCCTCGTGGCTTCGGCCCGCCTGTGTTCCATTCCCGCTTTGTCGATCCGAACGGCACCGGGCTTGAGCGATCCGGCGCGACAGCCCTTCAGCCGCGCCGGATGGTGCCCTAGGATTCCGCCCGCTCACCGAAAGGGGAACCGTGCAGACCACCATCCCGTCCCGCGTCATCGCCGGCGCCGTGCTCCCCCGCCACTGGGTCGTCACTGCCGGCCTCGTCGCCGGGTTCGCCGCGCTCACCGCGGCCGCCGCCCAGGTGCGCATCCCCCTCCCCTTCACCCCGGTGCCGATCACCGGCCAGACCTTCGCCGTGCTGCTCTCCGGAGCGGCGCTCGGCAGCACCGCCGGTGCCGCCAGCCAGGGCCTCTACCTGCTCGCCGGGCTGTGGCTCCCGGTCTTCACCGGCGCCAACAGCGGCTGGCACTACTTCAGCGGCGCCACCGGCGGGTTCCTCATCGGTTTCGTCGCCGCCGCCTGGCTCACCGGCTACCTGGCGGAACGGCGCCAGGACCGGGCAGTCGCCACCGCCCTCCCCGCCTTCCTCGCCGGCAGCCTCGTCATCTACCTGTGCGGGGTGCCGTGGCTCGCCCACGTGCTCGACAGCTCCTGGCTGGTGGCGGTCGAGAAAGGCGTCGCCCCCTTCATCGTCGGCGACCTGCTCAAGATCGCCGCTGCCGGTCTGCTGCTGCCCACCGCATGGCGACTCACCGGGACACTCCACGCCCGGCGCTGACCGGATCAGACCGGCTGCACCGTCGCCACCAGATGGAACCGTCCCGTCACGAACTCGGGATCGGCCGGTGAGGCATTGCCGGCAGGGTTGGCGCCGGTGGGATGCAGATCACCGATCGCGGCCGCCTCGGCGGTGGAGAACCGGCCGCTGAGCCCGAGCACCAACGACACCCCGGCGTCCACCGCCGCCTGCTGCGCCGTGGTCTCCACCTCCGGGTCGGTGGCGGCCAGCAGCCAGGCGAGGGAGCCGGCGGTGCGGGCCGCCTCGCTCGCCAGCGCCAGGCTGTGGGCGGTGCCATCGGTGGCGACGACGAACAGCACCGGCCCCGAGATCTCCCGCAGCCAGGCGTGCCGGTCGGCGGCGTCGACCGCCACCATTGCGGGGGTCGCCACCGTCGCCTGCGGGAACGTCGGATTGGCGACCCGACGGGACGCGAGCACCACCTCCCCCGCCGCGGCAGCTTCCTCGACCTGTTGCAGGATCTCGTCGCGCCGGATCGCCCCCAGGATGTCGCTGGCGCGGCGGTCGTCGGCGAGTAGGCCCTGGAGCGCAGCGCCCAGCGCGGCCGTCACCTCCTGCGAAGAGACGTGGCTGCCCTCGGCGTCGATGCCGTCCCGGGGGACGAACACCACGTGCGGCGAGGTGCATGCCTGCCCCGAGTAGGTGGCGGTCAGCGTCGCCAGGGTGCGGCACGTGCCCTTCAGATCCGGCATCGAGTCGACCACGACGGGGGTGATGCCGCGGACCTCGGCGAAGCGGCGAGCCTGGGTGGCGTGTCGCTCGATCCAGCGCCCGAACTCGGGTCCGCCGGCGTAGTCGATGATCGCCACCGCCGGGTGGGTCGCCAGCCGTTCCGCGATCGGGTCGTCGCCACTGTCGACCGCCAACTGCACCACCGCCGGGTCGAAGCCCGCCTCGTCGAGCACCTCGCGGGCGGTCTCCACCACCATGGCGAGGGGAAGCACCGATCCGGGATGCGGCTTGACGATCACCGGGTTGCCGGTGGCGAGCCCGGCGAAGAGACCGGGGACCGCGTGCCAGGTGGGGAAGGTCGACGCCCCCAACGTCACCGCAACGCCCCGCGGCCGGGCCTGCCAGGTCCGCTCGGCGGCGACCGTCTCTCGCCCTCCCTGCGGTGCCTCCCACCGGGTGGCTGCCGGAAGGTGCGACAGGGCGAGGTAGGACCGGGCGACCGCCTCCAAGCCACGGTCGAGGGCATGAGGGCCACCGGTCTGGAACGCCGCCAGGAACGGCTGGCCCGTGGTCTGCATCACGGCGTGGGCGATCTCGAAGCTGCGCTCCCCGAGCCGGTGCAGGATCTCCAAGCAGACCCCGATCCGGTCCTCGGCCTCGGCTCGTCCCCACTCCCCCAAGGCTGCCGTGGCGGCCTGCACCGTGGCGTCGGAATCGGCGATCGGGTAGGCGACGTCGAGGTCGATGCCGTACGGAGACCGCTCTCCGGTGCGCTGGTAGCCGCGGCACGGCTGGGTCAGCTCGAACCGGGTCCCGAGACGGGCCGCGAAATGCTCCTCACCTTCCGCCGGTGTCGTGTCGTCGTAGGCGTGGGGGCTCTCCGGGAACGGGCTGCGGCGACTCCCCCCGTCCAGCGCGTCGATCGCCCTACGCAGCATCCCCTCGTGCTTGGCGAACAGCTCGGAAGCCATGGCGGCGCCTCCTCCTCCCGACTCCGGCAGTATGGCCGCTCACCGGCGCGAGACGCGCCACCTGGGGTGGCGTTCGAGCCGAGGGGGAGCCGATCTCTCGTCCCCCCTTGGGTCTGGGGGGACGGGGCGTGGCGCCGGCGAAGCCGGCGAACGAGCCTAGGGGGGTGCCGATCTG
>CAYUDA010000122.1:0-5434 GCA_964443425.1 uncultured Acidimicrobiaceae bacterium | reverse complement strand
CCCGGCCATGTTCACGTTGGTCTCGAGCGAGATGTACGGGATGCGGTCGGCGCCGGCCTCGTCGATGAGGGCCTCCAGCTTGGCGAGATCGACGTTGCCCTTGAACGGGGAGGAGTCGGACGGTTCGTGCGCTTCGTCGACGATCACGTCGACGAAGGTGCCGCCGGCGTGCTCCTGGTGGAACCGGGTGGTGGTGAAGTACATGTTGCCCGGCACCGAGTCGCCGGGCTCGATCAGGATCTGGCTCAGGATGTGCTCGGCTCCGCGGCCCTGATGGGTGGGGATCAGCTCCGGGTACCCGTACACCTCGGCCACCGCCTCCTCCAGGTGGTAGAAGCTGCGGCTGCCGGCGTACGCCTCGTCGCCCAACATGAGGCCGGCCCACTGCCAATCCGACATGGCCGAGGTGCCGGAGTCGGTGAGGAGGTCGATGTAGACGTCCTCGGAACGGAGCAGGAACGTGTTGTAGCCCGCCTCCTCGATGGCGCGGCACCGCTCGTCGAGCGTCGTCATGCGGATCGGTTCCACCATCTTGATCTTCCACGGTTCGGCCCAACTCCGTTGGCTCACCTGCTCCTCCTCCCGCGATCAGTGGTGTGGCGAAGAATCTCCGTCTTCAGTCCCGTCTCGTCGGCTACTTCTCGGCCCGTCGGGGATGACGATAAGATATCTGCGGACGACGTCAAGATCGACCGAAGAGGATTCGGATGGAACGGTCAGACCGCCCCCTGGACCGAACCGATCGCGCCATGGTGGCCCGGTTGCAGGAGAATGCGCGGCTCTCCAACAAGGAGCTGGCGGCCTCCGTCGGGCTCGCTCCTTCGACCTGCTCGGAGCGGCTGCGGCGGCTCGAGGACGCCGGGGTGTTCGAGGGATTCCACGCCGTGGTGGATCCCCGCGCCCTCGGCGGAGCCCTCCAGGCGATGATCGCCGTCCGCCTCCACCGCCACGAGCGCACCCAGGTCGACCGATTCCGCGCCTACGCCGAGTCGCTGCCCGAGGTGGTGGCGTTCTTTCACATGGCCGGCTCCAACGACTTCCTGGTTCACGTCATCGTCCACGACTCGGACCACCTGCGAGACATCGCCATGGGGGCCTTCACCGCTCAACCGGAGGTGGCCCACATCGAGACCTCGATCATCTTCGAACACACCCGATTCCCCCGCATCCCCGACTACACGGAACGAGGAAGGGCCTCGACGGTGGGATAGACTCCCGCCCGGTAGCGGTACCCGAGGGGACTGAAGCCGGAAGGACCTCATGCGCATCACACTCGTCGGCCCGGGCCGAGCCGGCCTGTCGCTCGCCCTCGCCGCCCAGGCCGGCGGCCACTCCGTCGTCGCCGTGGTGGGACGCACCGCGGCGTCGGCCGCGGCGGCCGCCACCCGGTTCGGGGCCGCACCGTTGGTGTCGGGGGATCCGCTCCCACCCGCCGACCTGATGATCATCGCCACCCGCGACGGCGCCATCGAGCCGGTGGCGGAGGCGCTGGCGGCCGAGGCGGGGGAGACGACCGCCGCGGTCCACCTCTCCGGCCTGGTCCCGGTGACGGCGCTGGCTCCGCTGGCGGCCGCCGGGCTCGCCGTCGGGGCGTTCCACCCGCTGCAGACCTTGCCCGAGCCGGAGATCGGAGCGCGGCGCATCCCGGGCGCCTGGGTGGCGGTCACCGCCGACGAGCCCCTCCGCTCCACCCTCGTCGCGCTGGCGCAGTCCATCGGCGCCCGCCCCTTCGACCTCGCCGACGAGGCCAAGCCTGCCTACCACGCCGCGGCGGCCGCCGCCGCCAACTTCCCGCTGGCGGCGCTCACCATGGCCGCGGACCTGTTCGAAGAAGCCGGGGTGCCGCTGGAGGTGGCTCGCCCCCTGGTCGACGCAGCGGTCGACAACGCCTTCACCATGGGCCCGCGAGCCGCCCTCACCGGACCGGTGGTGCGCGGCGACGTCGCCACGGTGGAAGCGCAGCTCGCCGCGGTGGCCACGGTGGCGCCCGAATGGCTCGCCGCGTACTCACGGCTGGTGGCGATCCTGGCCGAACTGGCGGGCCGCGCCGACCAGTTCGCACCCGTGCTGCGCGCCGGACCCGGCGGGCGGGACCCGGCACGATGAAGCACGTCACCACCTTCGCCGCCGCCGGCGCCGACGCCCACGGGACGGTCGGCCTGGTGCCGACGATGGGGTTCCTGCACGAAGGTCACCTGTCGCTGCTGGCCGCGGCCCGGACCGAATGCGACACGGTGGTGATGTCGCTGTTCGTCAACCCGCTCCAGTTCGACCGGGACGACGACCTGCGCCGCTACCCGCGTGACCTCGAACGGGACCTCCGCCTCGCCGCGGCAGCCGGCGCCGACGTGGTGTTCGCCCCCGAGGTGGAGACGATGTACCCCGAGGCGCCGCTCACCCGAGTGGCGGTGGCCACCCTCACCGACCACTTCGAGGGACCGCACCGCCCCGGGCACTTCGACGGGGTGGCGACCGTGGTCGCCAAGCTCTTCGCCGGGCTCCAACCCGACCGCGCCTATTTCGGGCGCAAGGACGCCCAACAGCTCGCGGTGGTGCGGCGCATGGCGGCCGACCTCTCGTTCCCGATCGAGGTGGTGGGAGCGCCAATCGTGCGCGAACACGACGGGCTCGCCCTCTCCAGCCGCAACGTCTTCCTCGACGGGGAGCAGCGGGCCGCGGCCCTCGCCCTCAACCGGGGCCTGGCAGCCGCGGCCGGCGCCGTCGAGCAGGGAGAGCGGGAGGCGTCCCGCCTGGTGGAGTTGGTGGACGCCGAGCTGATGGCCGAACCACTGCTCGAACCCGAATACGTGGCGCTGGCGAGCCAGGACACGGTCGAACCGATCGAGGTGCTCGACCGTCCCGCCTTCCTGGCGCTGGCGGCCTGGGCCGGTCCCACCCGGCTCATCGACAACGTCCATCTCGATGTCTCCGATGGCGGTTTCGCCGCCGATCGCGGCATCCGGCTCGCTCACCCGAGCGTGCTCTACGAGGGAGCGTGACCATGCTGCTGACGCTCGACGTCGGAAACACCCAGACCGCTCTCGGCCTCTACGACGGCGAGGAGCTGGCCGCCCACTGGCGGATGACGACCATCGCCGAGCGCACCGTCGACGAGCTGCACCTCGTGCTCGCCGGCCTGCTCGACCTCGAGGGGTACTCCACCGCCGACGTGGGCGGGGTGGCGATCTCCAGCGTGGTGCCCGCCGTCACCGCCACGCTGCGCCTGGTCGCCGGGAGTCTCACCGGCGGGGAGGTGGTGGTGATCGAGCCCGGGGTCAAGACCGGCATGAAGATCCTCATCGACAACCCGCGGGAGGTGGGGGCGGATCGGGTGGTGAACTCCCTCGCCGCCCGGGAACGCTACGGGGCGCCGGTGATCGTGGTCGACTTCGGGACCTCCACCAACTTCGACGTGGTGAGCCCCGCCGGAGACTACGTCGGGGGCGCCATCGCCCCCGGCCTGGCGATCTCCACCGACGCCCTGGTCGCCCGCGCCGCCGCGCTGCGCCGGGTCGAGCTGCTGCCGCCACGTTCCCCGATCGGCAAGGGCACGGTAGAGGCGATCCAGAGCGGGGCCCTCTACGGGCACGCCGGACTGGTCGACGGCATCATGGAGCGTCTCGCCGCCGCCGTCGGCGGTGAGCCGGCCCGCGTCGCCACCGGAGGTCTCGCCTCTACCATCGTGCCCCACTGCCGCTCGGTCGAGGTGGTGGACGAGTTCCTCACCCTCGACGGGCTGCGCCTGGTCTACGAGCTGAACCGGCAGGAGTCATGAACCCCCACGAGCCATCGGACGAGGCGGACGCCGGCCGCGACGACGCACCCCTGGGCGAGGATCCGCTGACCGCTCCGCGTCTCGACAAGCACCTCGCCCGGCTCGATGCCGGCGGCTACCCGTACCGGTTCGACCGCTCCGCACTCGCCGCCGACCTCCACGACCGCTACGCCGACCTCGGGGCCGAAGCCGCCACCGGCGAGGAGGTGGCGGTGGCGGGACGGGTGATGCTGCTGCGCTCCTTCGGCCGGCTCACCTTCGCCACCGTGCAGGACGTGTCGGGGCGGATCCAGCTCTTCGTCGATCGGGGCAGCTTGGGCGACGCCGGTTACGAGGAGTTCGCCGCCGTCGATCTCGGCGACTGGATCGGGGCCCGCGGCGAGGTCGTCACGACCAAGAAGGGTGAGCTGTCGGTGCGGGTCTCCTCCTTCGAATTGCTCCAGAAGAGCCTGCGCCCGCTGCCGGACAAGTGGCACGGGCTCCAGGACGTGGAGCTGCGGAGCCGGCGCCGCTACCTGGACCTGATGGTGAACGAGGTGTCGCGGACCGTGGCCCTGACACGGACCCGCATCGTGGCGGAGCTGCGCCGCCAGTTCGCCGACCGGGGCTACGTCGAGGTGGAGACTCCGGTGCTGCTCACCGAGGCGACCGGTGCGCTCGCCCGCCCCTTCGTCACCCACCACCACGCCCTCGACCTCGCCATGCAGCTCAGGATCGCCACCGAGCTCTACCTGAAACGGCTCGTCGTCGGGGGGCTGGAACGGGTCTTCGAGATCGGCCGCATCTTCCGCAACGAGGGCATCGACGCGGTTCACAACCCCGAGTTCACGATGCTGGAGTCCTACGAGGCCTTCGCCGACTACGGGGACATCATGGTGCTGGTGGAGGAGGTGTTCGCCGCCTGCGCCGTGGTGGCGACCGGGTCCACCCGCCTCTCGTACCAGGGGCGGGAGGTGGACCTCTCCCCGCCCTACCGGCGGGCCCGCCTCGTCGACCTGGTCGCCGAGGCGATCGGGGAGCGAGTCGACTTCGCCGCGCCGCTGGACCAGGTGCGGGATCTCGCCCGGCGCCACGGGGTGGAGCCTGAGGAACGATGGGGCCACGGCAAGATCGTCGACGCCCTCTTCGAGCAGCACGTCGCCGACGAGCTTTGGGAGCCGACGTTCGTCCTCGACCATCCCAAGGAGGTGTCGCCCCTGGCCCGTCAGCATCGGGACGACCCGCACCTCACCGAACGCTTCGAGCTGTTCATCGCCGGCTCCGAGTACGCCAATGCCTTCTCGGAGTTGAACGAGCCGCTCGACCAGCGACGCCGCTTCGAGCAGCAGGCGCAGGCTCGGGCTGCCGGCGACGACGAGGCCCACCCCGTCGACGACGATTACCTGCTGGCACTCGAATACGGGCTGCCTCCCACCGGCGGGCTCGGGATCGGGGTCGACCGTCTGGTGATGCTGCTCACCGACCAGCATCACATCCGCGACGTGATCCTCTTCCCCACCCTGCGTCCCGAATCCTGAGCACGGGAACCGGCCTGCCCCACTCGGAGCGCCCCTGCCGGGGGCGCGGGAGGTAGATTCGGGAGGGCAGCGACGGGAAGGCACCATGACGACGACGGCTCCCTACGGATCGTGGGCCTCATCGATCTCGGCGTCCATGCTG
>CAYUDA010000121.1:0-5451 GCA_964443425.1 uncultured Acidimicrobiaceae bacterium | reverse complement strand
GGGAGATCCTCGCCGACCCGGAGGTGACGAGCGCCCGGCTCGTGATGAACCCGGAGCGGATGGTGATCGCCGAGGCCCGCCGTACCTACACCTACCTGGGGCTCTTCGGCTACGCGGTCGATTCCGCCATCGTCAACCGGGTGTTGCCGGAGGCCGTCGCCGATCCCTATTTCGCCCGCTGGCGGGAGATCCAACAGGAGCACCTCGACGTGATCGAGGAGGGGTTCGCCGACGTCGACGTGCGCCGGCTGCGGCTCTTCGACGAGGAGATGATCGGGCTCGACCGGCTGCGAAGGGTGGGGGAGGAGCTCTACGGCGACGTCGACCCGACCGGTCGCCTCTCGCAGGGGCGGCCCTTCCGGGTCGAGGACGAGGGCGACGACGTGGTGTTGGTGATGTCGGTGCCCTTCGCCGAGAAGGGCGACGTCGACGTGATGCGGCGAGCCGACGAGCTGCTCATCACCGTCGGCCCCTACCGCCGCTCCTTCGTGTTGCCCGACTCGCTGAAGCGGCGCCAGGTGCGCCGGGCCCGCCTCGTCGACGGGTCGCTGCGGGTAACGTTCGGGTTGGCGAGTTGAGGAGCCGTCATGGATGAGGCGTCCGGGCTGCGCCGCACCGTGCGGCAGGGCCTGCTCCGGGCCGGCCTGCACTGGCTTCGGGCCGGCTACGAGGTGGTCGCCGGCGTCGGGGCGCTCCTCGACGAGGTGGTCCGGGTGCGGCGCGATGCGCCCCCGGGTGAGCCGGGCACGCCGCGCCAGGCCGGGGACGACCTCACCCGCATCGACCTGGAGTGAGCCGGGACCCGGGCGCCGGTCCCCACCGGCCGAGCTGATACCCTGCCGCCGCGACGGAAGGCGTCCATGACCATCACCATCGGCATCGATCTCGGCGGCACCAAGCTGCTGGCGACCCGCCTCGAGGACGGCGAGGTCGTCGCCCAGGAGCACTTCACCACCCCCGGGGAGGCCCACGAACTCACCGCCGGTGCCCTCGCCGCCATCCGGGAGGTCTGGGTCGACGGGGTCGACGGGGTCGGCGCCGGTGTCGCCGGCCTTGTCTCCTACCCGGAGGGGATCTTCGTGTGGGGCCCGCACGTCGCGGGCACCGAGGTGCGGCTCCGGGCCGAGCTGGAGGCGGAACTGGAGGTCCCGGTGGTGGTGGACAACGACGCCAACACCGCCGCCTGGGCCGAGCTGCACCGCGGCGCCGGTCGCGGCTACGACGACCTGCTGCTGGTGACGTTGGGATCCGGCATCGGGGGCGCCATCGTCGTCGGCGGGGAGGTCTACCGGGGCTCCACCTTCGCCGGAGAGTGGGGCCACATGCTCTACCAGGAACACGGACTGCTCTGTGACTGCGGCAAGCAGGGCTGCTGGGAAACGGTGGCGTCGGGCCCGGCCCTGGTGCGCCTCGCCCGTGAGTTCGTCACCCTCAACCCGGATGGTCAGCTCGCCCACCGCCTCCGCGGCGAGGCCATCACCGGCGAGGCGGTCACCCGCGCCGCCGACGCCGGCGACGAGTCGGCCCGCGGCCTGGTGGCCCAGGTGGGGGCGGCGCTGGGGAGGGGCCTGTGTAGCCTCATCGCCATCCTCGACCCGCAGATCGTCGTCGTCGGCGGGGGGTTGGGTTCGATCGGCGAGTCCCTGCTCGGCCCGGCGCGCCGGGTGGCGGCAGATGCCCTGCACGGTGGGGCCCACCGCACCCTGCCGCCCATCCTGGTGGCCGAACTCGGCCCGGAGGCGGGGGCGATCGGCGCCGCCCTGCTCGCCGAGGAGCGCCTCAAGGGCCGGCTGGTTCTCGACTGAGGCCGGGGCCGTCTGCGGTACGCTTGCGAGCGGAGGTCATCGTGTCCACAACCAGCAGCCGCCCGATGGTGCCCGAGCCGGCGCCCGAGGGGCACCGTCTCGACACCCGTATCACGGTCGATGTCCGCACTCGGGCCGACATCGTCCGGGAGGGGCTGTGGCTGCTGCCCAACCTCGGCAAGCTGCTCACGCGGCTGATGAGGGACGGCCGGGTTCCTGCGAGACGGAAGGTGGTGATGGGGATCGCCGCCCTCTACCCCCTCCTGCCGATGGACCTCATCCCCGACTCGATCCCGGTGCTGGGGCAGCTCGATGACCTGCTCGTTCTCGCCCTCGGCATCAAGCACCTGCTCGACGGCGCCCCGCCGGAGGTGATCGCCCAACACTGGGACGGGACCGACGACGCCCTCGACGTCGTCGCCGCCCTGGTGGAGTGGGGCGCCGACATGGTCCCGGGGCCGCTGCGCAGGTTGGCGGAGCGGTGAACCCCGGGAGGGTCGTCGTCGGTCTCGGCCTCATCGCGACCGGGGTGCTCTTCGTGCTCGACAGCTCCGGCGCCCTCGATGCCGGCGAGACGATCGGCGACTGGTGGCCGCTGCTGCTCGTCGCCCTCGGGGTCTTCCAGCTGGTCTCCGACCGCCGCAGCTGGCTCGGGTCGGGCATCCTCGTCGCCGTCGGTGTGGTGCTGCTCGGCACCCGTCAGGACTGGCTGCAGGGCTCGGCCTGGTCGCTGCTGTTCGCCGTCATCCTCGTCATCGTCGGGATCCGGCTCCTCAACCTGCCACGCGGTTCCCGCGCCGTCGCCCCCGGCCCGGCACCGGCGCCGGTTCGGGAGGAGGACGCCACCGTCGACGCGGTGGCGGTGCTCTCCAAACGCCGTGTCGTCTCCACCTCCCCGGCGTTTCGCGGTGGCGACGCCACCTCGGTGCTGGGGAGTCTCGACCTCGACCTGAGCGGCGCCACCCTCGCCCCGGGGGCCCGCATCACCGCCACCGTCGTGCTCGGCGGTCTCAACGTGCTGGTGCCCCACGGGTGGAGGGTCGAGGTGACCGGAATCCCGATCCTCATCGGCTGGGACAACACGACCCGGCGCGACGTCATCGGTCCGGACGCCCCGCTGTTGCAGATCAACGCCGTCACCGTGCTCGGCGGCCTCGAGGTGCGCCACCCGGTGCGCTGGTCGTGAGGCGCCGCCCGATCGCATTCCGCACCGTCGCCGCCCACTAGCCTCGCCCGACGAGGAGGATCACATGGAGTTCCGACGCATCGGCAACCTGCCGCCCTACGTGTTCGCCCAGGTCGACCGTCTCAAGCTCGAGGCGCGGCGAGCCGGGGAGGACATCGTGGATCTCGGGTTCGGCAACCCCGACATCCCCACCGCCGACAACGTGGTCGACAAGCTCGTGGAGGCCGCCCGCAACGGCCGCAACCACCGCTACTCGGCGTCCCGCGGCCTTCCCAACCTGCGGAAGGCGATCGCCGACCGCTACCGCCGCCGCTTCGGCGTCGAGCTCGACCCCGACACCGAGGCGATCAGCACCATCGGGGCCAAGGAGGGGCTGGCCCACCTCATGTGGGCCCTGGTCCAGCCGGGGGACGTGGCGTTGGTGCCCGAGCCGTCGTATCCGATTCACATCTACGCCGCGGCGCTGGCGGGCGCCGAGGTGCGGCGGGTCCAGGTCACGCCCGACGCCGACTACTTCACCCGGCTCCACGAGTCCTTCCTCGACTCCTGGCCCCGGCCCCGGGTGGTGCTGGTGTCCTTCCCCCACAACCCGACGACCACGACCGTCGACTACGACTTCTTCGCCCGCCTCGTCGGCTTTGCCAAGGAGCACGACGTGATGCTCGTCCACGACTTCGCCTACGCCGACATCACCTTCGACGGCTACGAGGCGCCCAGTCTGCTGCAGGTTCCCGGCGCCAAGGACGTCGGCGTCGAGCTGTACACCCTCACCAAGAGCCATTCGATGGCGGGGTGGCGGGTCGGGTTCGTCCTCGGCAACGCCCAGATGATCGAGGCGCTCGCCAAGCTCAAGTCCTACCTCGACTACGGGACGTTCCAGCCGATCCAGATCGCCTCGATCGTGGCCCTCAACGAAGGGGACGATCACGTCCTCGACGTGCAGCAGATCTACAAGAAGCGGCGCGACATCCTCGTCGACGGCCTCAACCGCGCCGGGTGGGAGGTACCCAAGCCACTCGGCACCATGTTCGTGTGGGCTCCCATCCCGGAGAGGTACCGCGACATGGGATCGATCGACTTCGCGGTGCATCTGCTGGAGCGAGCGAAGGTTGCGGTCAGTCCCGGAGTCGGCTTCGGCCCCAGCGGCGAGGGGTACGTGCGCTTCGCGCTCGTCGAGAACGAGCACCGCATCGGCCAGGCGGTGCGGGGGATCCGCAGGACGCTGGGCGAGGCCTGAGGTCAGGTCCTCTTCGCCCGGCGCCGCCGGGTGAAGAGGAGGCCGGTGCCGAGACCCACGACGGCAGCGGCCACCACCAGCAGCGGGAGCGGTGTCGGCGACGAAGCGGCACTCTCCGGGTCGGGATCGGGCAGGTCGGGCACCACCAGATCGGCGGTGGCGCCGGACGCCGCCGGCTCCAGCAGCACCGGGCTCGCTTCCACGGTCACCTCGGGACCGGCGACGTCGCGGGAGCTGCCGTCCAGGTCGTGGACTCGGGCCCCCGCCCATTCCGCCGGGAGGGTGACCGCAACGGGATCGCCGCTGCTCCACGCCACCCAGGCCGTCGTCCCGTCGGGTCGCTGCAGGCTGACCGACCACAGCGGGCCCGACACCGTCCCCGAGGTCATGCGGGCCCCGGTGAGCCACTCGGCGGTCTGGCGGTAGGCGACCCCGGCCGGGGTGAGCGCCGCATAGTCGTCGGGGGTCTCCGATTCGCTGAGGGCGACGAAGCCGCGGGTGCGGTCCTTGTAGATGTCCCAGGCGTACCAGTTGAAGTCGGTGACGCCCGCGGCCCATTGCACCAGGTAGGCGCGCGCCACCGTCGCGGCGGCGGTGGCGTCGTCGAGGACGACGGCAGGGTCGTACACGACCGCGCCCTCCGTGTTCCACAACGGTGCGTCGCCCTTGCCGTGGGCGGCGGCGGCATCCCGGTAGCCGACGATGAGCGGCACGCTGTCCTCGGGACGTAGCGACGGGTACTCGTGGAAGGCGAGGACGTCGACGTACTGGCCGCCGCCGGCGGCGAGGAACTCCTCGAACCGGTTCACGGTGGTGAAGTCGGGGGCGATCACGACGTTGCCGGAGTCGACGGCCCGCAGCTCCTCGGATGCGATCCGGGTCAACTCGACCAGATCCTCCATCGACCCCTGCCAGAAGCGGGCGATATTGGCCTCGTTCCAGATCTCCCAGTGGGTGATGCGGCCCTCGAACCGTTCCGCCACCGCCCGCACGTAGCGGCGCCAGTCGCCGAGGTCGTCGGGGGGCAGGGTGGCGTCGGGGCCGGCCCATTCCGGGGTCATGCCCAGGGTGTAGATGATGCGGGCGTCGGGATCGTGCTCCTCGGCGTACGACACGTAGCGCTCGATGCGCCGGGCTGGTCCCTCCCATCCCTCGGGGTCCGCCAGCACGCCGGGCTCCGGCTCGATGCGGGCCCAGTTGGTGCCGGTGTCCCACAGGCGGAG
>CAYUDA010000120.1:0-5467 GCA_964443425.1 uncultured Acidimicrobiaceae bacterium | reverse complement strand
CGGTGCGGTTGATGCCGACGTCGACGACCACCGCCCCCGGCTTGATGTACTCGGCACCGAACATACGAGGACGGCCCACCGCAGCCACCAGCAAGTCGGCCCGCCGGGTCAGCTCCGCCAGGTCCGGGGTGCGGGAATGGGCCATGACCACGGTGGCATCGACGCCCTTGGCGCTCAGCAGCAGGGCGAGGGGCCGCCCCACCAGGACGGAACGGCCCACGATCACCGCCAGCTTCCCCGCCACCGTGATGCCGTAGTGGTCGAGGACCCGCATGATGCCTTGTGGGGTCGCCGGCACCGGTCCCTCCCGGCCGAGCACGAGGAGACCGAGACTGTGGGGATGAAGCCCGTCGGCGTCCTTGGCGGGATCGATCGTCTCCACCGCCCGGTTGCCGTCGAGGCCGTCGGGGAGGGGGAGCTGCACGATCATGCCGTCGACCCGGTCGTCGGCGTTGAGGGAACGCACCACCCCCTCCACCTCCTCCTGGGTGGCGTCCGCCCCCAGGTGATGGTCGAACGACAGCATGCCGGCGGCAACCGCGGCGCGGTGCTTGTTGCGGACGTAGATCTCAGAGCCGGGGTCGTCGCCGGCCATCACGGTCGCCAGCCCCACCGACGTGCCGCGCGACGCGAGCGCCGCGACCCGCTCCGCCACCTCGGCACGCACCAAGGCGGCGACCTCGGAACCGGAGAGAACCTGGGCGCTCAATGCCGGAAATGCCTCCGTCCCGTGAACACGAGGGCGATGCCGTGCTCCTCGGCTGCGGCCACCACCTCTTCGTCTCGCACCGAGCCACCCGGCTCGATGACGGCGACGATGCCGGCGGCGGCGAGGGTGTCGAGCCCGTCCCGGAACGGGAGGTACGCATCGGAGGCGGCCACCGCCCCCCTGGCACGGTCCCCCGCTCGGTGCAACGCCCGCTCCGCGGCACCGACCCGCGATTGGTCGCCGGCCCCGACGCCGATGGCGGAGCCGTCCTTGGCGACGACGATCGCGTTCGACTTGGTGTTGGTGACGACCTTGAGGGCAAACTCGAGGTCGGACCATTCGGCCGGTGATGGCGTGCGGCTCGACACGAGCTGCCAGTCGTCGCTGCGGCTCTCGACCCGGTCGCGCTGCTGCACCACGAACCCCGATTCGATGCGGCGCATATCGGGATCGGCCGGGTCGGGCGCCTCCGCCGCCAGTAGGCGGAGATTCTTCTTCCCCGCCAGGGCCTCGGCGGCGGCCTCGGCGACCTCGGCGGTGATGACGACCTCCACGAACCCGGCGGCGACGATGCGTTGCGCCGTCTCCCCGTCGAGGGGCCGGTTACAGGCGATGACGCTGCCGTATGCCGAGAGCGGGTCGCAGTCCCACGCCGCGGTGAAGGCGTCGGCGAGAGTGCCGGCCACCGCCAGCCCGCACGGGTTGGCATGCTTGACGATGGCCACCGCCGGCTCGGCGAAGGCGTGCACCATGCGCCAGGCAGCCTCGGTGTCGAGGTAGTTGTTGAACGACATCTCCTTGCCCTGGAGCTGGCGCATCGTCTGCCACCACCCGGTGGCTCCGACCTGCCCGAATGCGGCGCCTGCCTGGTGCGGGTTCTCGCCGTAGCGCAGCTCGGCCTTGCGCTCCAGTGCCAGCACGGTGCGCGCCGGTGGCATCTCCTCCCCCTCCAGCCACCCGACGATGGCCGCGTCGTAGGCGGCGGTGCGGAAGAAGGCGGCGCGGGCCAGGTCGCGGCGCAGCTCGGCGTCGAGGCCGCCGGCGGCAACGGCGGCGGCCACCTCGTCGTACTGGCCGGGAGAGGTCACCACTCCCACCCAGGCGTGGTTCTTGGCGGCGGCCCGGATCAGGGTCGGTCCCCCGATGTCGATCTGCTCGATCGCCTCCTCGTCGGTGACGGACTTCTCCGCCACGGTCGCCTCGAACGGGTAGAGGTTGACGACGACGAGCTGGATGGGGGTGATGCCGCGGGCGTAGAGGTCGTCGCGGTGTTCCGCCTTGCCGAGGTCGGCGAGGATCGCCCCATGGATCATGGGATGGAGGGTCTTGACCCGGCCGCCCAGCATCTCGGGAGCGTCGGTCACGTCCGCCACCGCGGTGACCGGAAGGCCGGCCTCCCGCAACACCCGGGCGGTCCCGCCCGACGACACCAGCTCGGTCCCGCCCTCGACCAGGGTGCGGGCGAACTCCACGAGCCCGGTCTTGTCCCATACCGACAGCAAGGCGCGGCGCACCGCGATCCGGCTCATGGTCCCTCCCAGTGGACGTGGCGGCCGGCGATGCGGAGCCGCCCGGCGGCGAAGGCGGCGACCACCTCCGGATAGGCACGGTGCTCGACCTGATGGATCCGGGCGTGGAGCGTCTCCTCGGTGTCGTCGGGGCGCACCGGCACCGATTCCTGGAGGATGATCGGCCCGTGGTCGACCTCGGCGTCGACGAAGTGCACGCTGACGCCGCTCAATTTCACCCCGTGGGCGATCGCCTCCGCCACCCCATGTGCCCCCGGGAAGGAGGGAAGCAGCGCCGGGTGGATGTTGACGATGCGCTGCGGGAAGCGGTCGAGGGCGGCGGGAGCGAGGATGCGCATGAACCCGGCCAGGATCAGGGCTTCGGCGTGGTGGGCGACGGCCGCGTCGCACACCGCCACGGTGAAGGCGTCCCGGTCCGGGTAGTCGCCCCAGGCGACGACGACGCCGGGAACGCCGGCGGCGGCGGCCCGCTGCAGCGCCTTCACCCCGGGCCGATCGGAGATCACCACCACCACCTCGGCCGGGTAGTCGGCGCCGGCGGCGGCATCGAGGATCGACTGGAGGTTGGAGCCGCTCCCGGAGACGAGCACGGCGATCGGGGTGCGGGGTCGGCCGGTCATGCCCGGCGCAGGTTAGCGACCGGCCGGGGCGGCCCGGCTGTTACCAGGCATGCCACACCAACGCCGCGCCACCCACCATCAGCAGCACACCTCCGCCGGCGACGAGGCGGCGCCGCCACCGGTCCGGTAGGCGGCGACGTCCGGCCGCCACCACCCCGGCGAGACCGACCTTGCTGCCGACGAGGGCAACGTAGAAACCGCCGAGGAACGCCACCGCCCTCCCCGGCGCGTTCCGCCACGCCTCCACCAGCAACGGGCCACCCGCCGTCACCCAGAAGATCCATGGATGGGGGCTGAGGGCGTTGACGGTGACCCCCCGCCATACGTCCGGGGAACCGCCCCCGGCCACCTCACCCTCCGGCAGCGGGGCGGCGCTGTGCCAGACCTCCCAGAGCCCGAAGGCGATGACGACGATGCCCCCGCCGAGCCCGAGCCAGCGCACCCAGGCGTCGGGGAGGGCGCTGAGGGCGGCCACCGCCAGCACCACGATGGGAGCATCGGTGAGCAACGGCGCCACCGCGGTCCGCCACCCTGCCCCGAAGCCGCGTCGCAGCGTGGCGGTGACGACGAGGGTCATGAGGGGACCGGGTGTGATGCCGGCGGCGAGGCCGATGGAGAGCCCCGCCACCAGCTCGGTCACGGCGCTGTCACCGCCCCAAGGCCTGCATCATCGCCGACCCCATGTCGGTCGGGGTGGGAGCCATGGCAACCCCGGCGGCCTCCAGCGCCGCGATCTTGTCGGCCGCGGTGCCCCTCCCACCTGAGATGATCGCCCCGGCGTGGCCCATGCGCTTCCCCGCCGGCGCCGTCGACCCGGCGACGAATGCGGCCACCGGCTTGTCCATGTGGGCCTCGATCCAGGCGGCCGCCTCCTCCTCGGCGGTGCCGCCGATCTCGCCGATCATGACGACACCCTCGGTGGTTGGGTCGTCGTTGAAGAGGGCGAGGCAGTCGAGGAAGCTGGTGCCGTTGACCGGGTCGCCGCCGATGCCGATGGCGGTGCTCTGGCCGAGCCCGTTGCGGGTGAGCTGATGCACCGCCTCGTAGGTGAGGGTCCCCGAGCGGCTCACCACCCCGATGGAGCCGGGCTCGTGGATGTAGCCGGGCATGATCCCGATCTTGCACTGGCCAGGGGTGATGACACCGGGGCAGTTGGGGCCGACGAGACGGGAGGAGCGGCCTTCGAGGTAGCGCTTGACCCGGACCATGTCGGTCACCGGGATGCCCTCGGTGATGCAGACGATCAGCTCGATCCCGGCGTCCGCCGCCTCCATGACGGCGTCGGCGGCGAACGGTGGCGGGACGTAGATGGCGCTGGCGGTGGCCCCGGTGGCGTCCTTCGCCTCGCCGACGCTGCGGAACACCGGCACCTCGACCCGGAAGGTGTCGGGCCGCCCCGCCACGCCGGAATGATCGGTGTCGCCCTCGAAGGTCGCCACCGAGCCGGCCCGACTGGGGTGCACCGCCCCCACCACCCGGGTGCCGTAGGCGATGGCGGTCTCGGTGTGGAAGCTTCCGGTCTTGCCCAGGCCCTGGACGAGCACCGTGGTGGCGGAATCGACGAGGATGCTCATCGGGTCAGCTCCCTGATCTTGGCGGCGCCGTCCCGCATGTCGGAGGCGTTCACGACGTCGAGGCCGGATTCGTCGAGTATCCGCTGCCCCAGTTCGACGTTGGTGCCCTCGAGGCGTACCACGAGCGGCACGGAGAGGCCGACCTCCCGCACCGCGTCGACCACCCCGGTGGCGATGACGTCGCACCGCATGATCCCGCCGAAGATGTTGACGAAGATGCCGCGCACGTTGGGATCGCGGGTGATGATCTTGAAGGCGGCCGCCACCTGGTCCTTCTCGGCGCCACCGCCGACATCGAGGAAGTTGGCGGGCTCGCCCCCCACGTACTTGATGATGTCCATGGTGGCCATGGCGAGGCCGGCCCCGTTCACCATGCAGCCGATGGTGCCGTCGAGCTTGATGAAGCTGAGGCCGTAGCCGGCTGCTTCCACCTCGGCCGGGTTCTCCTCGGAGAGGTCCCGCATCTCCACCACGTCGGGGTGGCGGAAGAGGGCGTTGGCTTCGAAGCTCATCTTGGCGTCGAGGGCCATCACCTCCCCGCCGGTGGTGACCACCAGCGGGTTGATCTCGATGAGGTCGGTGTCGAGGTCCATGGCGGCGGAGGCGAGGAGCTGCATGAGCCGGGCGCCGCTGCGGGCCGCCTCCCCGTCGAGACCGAGGGCGGCGGCGAGGCGGGCGGCCTGGAACCCGAGCAGCCCGAAGGCGGGATCGACCTCCTCGCGCAGGATCTTGTCGGGGGTGGCGGCGGCCACCTGCTCGATCTCGGTGCCCCCCTCGGTGGAGGCCATGACGACGTTGCGGCCCACCGCCCGGTCGAGCACCACCGACAGGTAGAGCTCACGGTCGATGTCGATGCCCTGCTCGATGAGGAGCCGGCTCACCTGTTTGCCGCCGGGCCCGGTCTGGACGGTGACCAGGGTCGACCCGAGCATCTGATCGGCGAGGCCGGTGACGGCCGCCTCGACCGCGACCACGCCGCCGTCGACGCCGGCGGTGACCACGGTGACTCCACCCAGCTCGGGATGCTCGGCGAAA
>CAYUDA010000119.1:0-5497 GCA_964443425.1 uncultured Acidimicrobiaceae bacterium | reverse complement strand
CGGCTCCTGCGGCGGCTCCGACGCCGACTCCTGCGAAGGCCTCGCCGATCAGAGCATCGACGTCGTGCAGCGATGGTTGGACGAGCTCGATGCCATGACCCCCGAGGAGATGCTGGCCACCGAAGAGCCCGCGTTCATGAGTGAGATGGAGACCGAGATGCTCACGCTCCAGCTGAAGTCCGAAGAGGCGGGCTGCTCGACCGAAACGATGAACAGCCTCATCGAAGCGCGGGTGGATCGACTCTCGTCCGACTCGGAGTTCGGCCAGATGATGCTCGAGCTGCTGAAGTCGGAGGGCTTCTCGGAGTAGTCGCTTCCCACACCCTCCACGGCGCATCCACCACCCGGGAGTATCGTCCCCGGTGAGGGATGTCTCCTGCACCCCCGGCCGCGGTACGGGGCCCGTGAGACCAGGAGACGGCGACCGCTGGGAGGCGATGCCGACATGAGGAAAGCGATCCTTCTGGTGGTGGCGGCGGCCGTCATCACCGCCGGCTGCGGTGGCGGGAGCGCCGATACCTGCGACGGCATCGCCGATGGCTTCATCGAGACCACCCAACGCTACGTCGACCGAGTCGACGACCTCACCGAGGACGAGATCGCGACCCTCCAGGAAGGAATCGACATGCCCGACTGGGCGACGGCATTCGAGGAGGAGCTGAAGGGGTTCGGGGTGCGCGCCACCGAGGCGAGTTGTTCCCTCGACACGATGAGTGGATTGGTCGACGCCAGGCTGGATCGTCTCACCGCTCGCACCGAGATGGGCCGCTACTTCATCTCCCTCACCCCGGAGACGCTCGGATGGTACCTCGAGAACTGACCGCCTCCCGCGGCGTCGTGGCGGTGCTGCTGGTGGCGACACTGGCGGTGACCGCCTGCGACCAGCCGGTGCCGGAACCGGCCGAGGCGGAGAGCTGCGGTGGTCTGGTCCGGGTCGGGGTGCAGCTCGTCGAGGACTACGCGGCGGCACTGGTCGATGTCCCCCTCGCGGTCGTCACCGGCGACGCCGACCTCCCCGCCGATCTCGCCGAGCTGGGCGAGCGGGGGCGGCAGCTCGACCTCGGCGCCGCCCGTCTCGGATGCGATGTCGCCGAGCTGAACACCGCCATCGTCGAGCGGACCTCCGACCTGGCCTCCGACGACCCGACGGTGCAGGTCTACCTCGACACGATCCGTGAGGGCGTGGTGGGGACGTTGCCGCCCCCTCCGACCACGACTACGACGAGTGAGGGCGGGTCCTGAGCCGGGAGGCCGCCGCCTCGTCGAGCAGCCACGTGACCTCGCGGGCTCCCGAAGCCACTTGGTGGGCGGGGAGCGGCGCCTCCTCCTCGATCACCGCCGCCACCTTGGCGGCCTTGCCCTCCCCGGCGACGACGAAGACCAGCTCCGCCGCCGCCCACAGGAGGGGCATGGTGGCGGTGAGTCTCCAGCTGTCCTTGGCCGGGATCCAGTTGGCGACGTAGCGGCGGTTCCGTTCCTCGAGGGCGGCCGTTCCGGGGAACAACGAGGCGGTGTGGCCGTCGTCGCCGAGACCGAGGAGGACCAGGTCGGGGGCAGGCGACCCGTCCCGGGTGGCGAAGGCGTCGACGAGCCTTTCCTGGTAGGCGGCGGCGGCGCGGCCCGGGTCGCCCAGCCCGTAGTCGGGGGTGAGGAACCTGGCGGCGACGGTGCCGGCGAGGGTGCGGCGCACCATGCCGGCATTGGAATCGGGATGGGTTTCCGGAACCCAGCGTTCGTCGCCGAGCCACAGCGTCACCCTGTCCCACTCGACGGGTCGGGTGGCGAGCAGCTCGTAGCCGGACTGGGGCGTGGTGCCGCCGGCCAGGCCCACGGTGAAGGCTCCGGAGGAGGCGGCGATGCGGTCGGTCACCAGATCGGCGAGGGCGGTGGCCAGCGAATCGCGTGTCGGGGAGATCTCGATGTTCATCAGTCCACGCTACCCGAGCTGGTGCCGCACGGTACCCTCCCGCCGGTGGCGCGGACGCTCCGGATCACGTGGACGGCGGGAGAGAAGGTGACGGGTCGGCTCGCCATGCCACGGCGAGCCACCGGCACCGGGGTGTTGCTCGCCCCCGGGGCAGGGGCCGGGCAGGACCATCCCTTCATGACGGCGCTGCGAGACGGCCTCGCCGGCGCCGGGTTCCCCACGCTCACCTTCGACTACCCGTACCGAGAGGCGGGGCGAAAGGCACCGGATCGCATGCCGACGCTGCTGGCGGCCCACCGGGCGGCGTCGGAGCGGCTCGAGGCGACGTGCGATCGCGTCGTACTGGCCGGCAAGTCGATGGGAGGAAGGGTGGCGTCCCACCTCGCCGGCGACGAGGGATCGGCGGCGGCCGGCCTCGTCCTCTACGGGTACCCGCTGGTGCCGCTGGGGAAGAGCGAGCCGCGGGACACCACCCATCTCGGCCGCGTCACGGCGCCGATACTCTTCTTCGCAGGGTCCCGAGACCGGCTCGGACCACCCGCCCTGATCCGCCCTCTCGCCGCCCGGCTCGAGGACGCCACGGTGGCGGTGGTGGAGGGGGCCGACCACTCGTTCCGGCTGCCGAAGCGTTTCGACGCCGCGGGGACGGGTGCGGTGGCAGAGCTGATCGAGGTGACGGCGTGGTGGCTGCGGAGCCGGCTCGGCCCTCAGGACGGAGGGGCGAGGTAACGGCCGGCGACGACGGCGCCGTCCACCACGTCGAGGATCCACGCCGAGCCCTTGGGCCAGCGGAGCCTGCCCTCGAGCCGCACCCCCGACCCGGCGAGGGGCCGGAGCACGCTCTCGATCACCTCGCCGTGGGTGGCGGCCACCACCGACTGGCCGCTCTGGGTCTGCAGCCAGCGCATGATCCGGTTCGGCTTGGTGGTCTCGGCGAACGTGTCATCCTTCTCCACCGGGACGCCGATGACGGTCGCCAGCGGCTCCACCGTCTGGCGGCACCGCAGCGCCGGTCCGGTCACCACCCGGGTCACCGGGAACTGGGTCAGCTCCTGGGTGATGGCCTCGGCCTGGACCCGTCCCAGCTTGGTGATGGGGCGCTTGCGGTCGGGGCCGTTCCACTTGGCGCGCACGCCGGCGTTGGCGTGACGCAACAGGAACAGGCGGGAGGAGCGAGGGTTCGTCGTCAGGGCGTGGCCCCGCTCCAGCACGGCGAGGTCCCGCTGGTAGCTGAGGAGGTGCCGGGCGGCCTCGAACCCCACCCACTCCACCGCGTCGACCTCGGCGTTGCGGCGGAAGCGGCCCCGTTCGGACTGCATCAGCCAGTAGCGGACTGCCTTGTGGTTGGCGGCCGTCGTCCGGTAGGCGATCGTCCCCACCTCGGTCCCGGGTACGCAGCGGTACCCGGTCTCTTCGCGGGTCTCACGGATGGCGGCGTCGGCCATCGATTCGCCGTCGTTGAGTTTGCCCTTGGGGAGTGACCAGTCGTCGTAGCGGGGACGGTGGACGAGCAGGTACTGGATGCCCCACTTGGAGCGGTAGCGGTGCACCACCCCGCCCGCTGCCCAGATGCTCGGCTCGGCGGTGAGCGGCGTCATCGACACGGTCACCGATCGGCGTGGGCGCGTTCGAGGGCGAGTTGCCAGAGGCGATCGTGGGTGTTGACGCCTTCGAGCGTCGGGACTTTCTCCCACGATCCGTCACGCTGCATCTCCCAGGCGAGGACGTCGTCGGCGAGGTTGACCTCCAGCATCTCCTCCAACCGGCGCCGCAGCAGCGGATCGTTGACCGGGGTGACGGTCTCCACCCGGTGGTCGAGGTTGCGCTGCATCATGTCGGCGGACCCCAGGTAGTAGGCGCCCTCTTCGGGATGGCCGAACCGGTAGACCCGGGAGTGCTCCAGGAACCGTCCCACGATGGAACGGACCCGGATGTTCTCCGACAACCCCGGGACCCGGGCCCGCAACGAGCACATGCCGCGCACCACCAGATCGATCTGGCACCCGTTCTGGGAGGCGGCGTACAACTCGTCGATGATGTCGGGATCGACCAGATGGTTCAGCTTGAAGACGATGCGGCCGTCGCCGCCGCGCCGTCCCTGCTCCCGGATGCGGGAAACGACGTAGCTGCGCAGCGCTCGCGGCGCCACCACCAGGCTCCGGTACGAATCCCAACGGGCGTAGCCGGTGAGGGCGTTGAACAGCTCAGAGAGGTCGGCGCCGATGTCGGGGTCGGCGGTGAAGATCCCGATGTCCTCGTAGAGCCGGGCCGTCTTCGGGTTGTAGTTGCCGGTGCCCACGTTGGCGTAACGCTTCAGCTTGCCGCCCTCACGTCGCACCACCAGCAGGATCTTGGAGTGGGTCTTGAGCCCGGCGACCCCGTACACGACATGGGCGCCGGCGCTCTCCAGCATCTTCGCCCAGTTGATGTTGGCCGCCTCGTCGAAGCGAGCCTTCAACTCGACGAGCACCACCACCTGCTTGCCGGCGTCCGCCGCCGCGATGAGGGACTCCACGATCGCCTCCTCACCGCCGATCGCCGGGTCCTCCGGCACCGAGGTGCGGTAGAGGGTCTGCTTGATGGCGAGCACGTCGGGGTCGGTGGCGGCCTGGGCGAGGAAGGCGCCGGTGGAGGTGGCGAACGACTCGTAGGGGACGTGCACCATGATGTCGCCGGCGGCGATCTCGGCGAAGAGGTCCACCGGCTTTCCTGCCGACTCGGCGAGGCGAGGCTGGGTCTGGGGCGACCAGGACTGTTCCTGGAGGTCGGGTCGGTCCAGGCCGCAGATCGCCCACAGACCGCTCAGGTCGAGGGGGGTGCGGCGCTGGTACACCGCGCTCATCGGAAGGTCCAGCTCCCGGGTGAGGAGGTCGAGCACCTGGTCGCTCATGCGAGGACTCACCTCGAGTCGCACCGCCCTCGCCGAATGCTGCCGGAACCGCAGCACGCTCTCCATGGCGGCGAGCAGGTCCTCCGCCTCCTCCTCCTCGACGGCGAAGTCGGCGTTGCGGGTGACCCGGAACATGAACTGGTCGATCACCTCCTGGCCGCCGAAGAGGCGGTCGATGTGGCTGGCGATCACCTGCTCGAGAGGGACGAACCGCATCCCGTCGGGCAGCACGACGAAGCGGGGCAGGATCGGCGGCACCTTGACCCGGGCGAACTGGAGGCCGTCGGCGCTCGGGTCGCGCAGCAACACCGCCAGGTTGAGTGACAGGTTGGAGATGAACGGGAACGGATGCGACGGGTCCACCGCAAGCGGCGTCAGCACCGGGAAGATCTCGTTCTCGAACTGCTCGTCGAGGTGGAGCCGCTCCTCCGGGCCCAACTCGCTGATGTGGGCGAGGCTGATGCCTTCTTTCTCCAACGCGGGGAGCAGTTCGTCGAGCAGCAGGTCGTCGATGCGGTCGTTGAGGGCCGACACCCTCGGTCCGAGCAGCTCGAGTTGCTCGCCGGGGGTCAGGCCGTCGTAGCGGCGCTTGACGACGCCGGTGGCGATCTGGTTGGTGAGCCCCGCCACCCGCACCTGGAAGAACTCGTCCATGTTCTGGCTGACGATGGCGACGAACT
>CAYUDA010000118.1:0-5540 GCA_964443425.1 uncultured Acidimicrobiaceae bacterium | reverse complement strand
CGGGAGCACGTTCCAACCGTTCCGGTTGAGCGCCACCTGCGATCAGTGAGGCGACGGTTCGTGCCGGGCGGGCCAGGTGACCATCCTCATGCCACACCCGGTGATCCTCATGCCGCACTCGGTGATAGAATGACAGTGACTTTCATCTAAGAGTCACTGACACCCAACTCGGTAGGTGCACATCGAAAGGAGCGTGCGGTGGAACCGATCATCTCTCTTCGGCAGGTGCGCAAGACGTTCGGGAGCACGGTCGCACTCGACGGATTGGACCTCGAGGTCGAGCCGGGTGAGGTGCACGGTTACCTCGGCCCCAACGGCGCCGGCAAGTCGGTGACGATCCGTGTCCTGCTCGGTCTCCTCCGCCGCGATGCCGGCGACGCGCTGCTCTTCGGCGCCGACCCGTGGACACAGGCCGTCGAGCTGCATCGTCGGCTGGCGTACGTCCCCGGCGACGTGAGCCTGTGGCCGAGCCTGTCGGGCGGTGAGGCGATCGACATCCTGGCGGCGCTGCGGGGTGGTGTCGATCAGCGGAAACGGGACGATCTGATCGAGCGATTCGAGCTCGACCCGCGCAAGAAGGCCTCCACCTACTCCAAGGGCAACCGGCAGAAGGTGGCCCTGGTGGCGGCACTTGCCTCGGACGCCGAGCTCTTGGTCCTCGACGAGCCGACCTCCGGGCTCGATCCCCTGATGGAGTCCGTTTTCCAGCAATGCATCCTCGAGGTGAAGGCGGAGGGGCGGACGGTGCTGCTGTCGAGCCACATCCTCGCCGAGGTGGAGAAGCTGTGTGATCGGTTGACGATCATCCGACGTGGCAAAGCGGTGGAGCGCGGCACGCTCGCCGAGCTTCGCCACATCACCAGTTCCTCGTACGTCGTGGAGACGGAACGCCCGGTCGCCGGCCTGGATTCGATTCCCGGGGTGCGGTCCGTGCACGTCTCGGGACGGTCGACCACGTTCGACGCCGACGCCGAAGCCGTCGGTCCGGCCTTCGATGCGGTCCACGCCGCCGGGGTGCGCTCGCTGTTCGGTCAGCCACCGACCCTCGAGCAACTGTTCCTGCGTCATTACGGTGACGAGGCGGCCGGAGCCGAAGAGGGAGCAGCGCGTTGACCGGCGGCATCGAGCAACGCCAGGCTCCGTCGCAGGTGGCTGACCCGGCCCGGGTCGCAGATGGAGGCTTCGCCGGGACCGCCCGCCTGCTGCGGCTGGCGCTTCGCCGCGACCGGGTTCGCATCCCCGTCTGGGCGGCCTCGATCGCCGCCGTCGTCGGGGTATCCGCCGCCAGCGTCCATGGTCTCTACTCCACGGACCAGGGGCGGTTGGAGTACGCGCAGGTGACGCGCGGGAACGCGGCGTTGATCGTGCAGTCCGGACCGGGATACGGGCTCGACCACCCGACCACCGGGGCGATCTTCATCAACGAGACCGCCATCTGGTCGATCGTGCTCGTCGCCGTGTTCGCCATCCTCATGACCATTCGCCATACCCGGCTCGAGGAGGAAACCGAGCGCGCCGAGCTGGTCCGCTCGGCACCGGTCGGGCGCTACGCGGGATCGGGAGCCGGGTTGCTCGCCGTCCTCGTTGCCCAACTGATCACGGCGTCGGCCGTCACCCTCACCGTCATCGCTTCCGGCTACCCGCCGATCGGTGCCGTCGCCTTCGGCGCCGCGCTCGTCGCAGCCGGGATGGCGTTCGCCGCGATCACGCTCGTCACCGCCCAGGTTGCCGCCTCGTCACGGGCCGCCAGCGGTCTCGGGCTGATGGTGCTCGGTATCGCCTTCATCGTTCGTGCCTACGGTGACGTGTCGGCACCCTGGGTGAGCTGGTTCTCACCGATCCACTGGTCGCAAGCGATTCGGGCGTTCGCGGGAGAGCAATGGCTCGTCCTCGCCCTCCCTGTCGCACTCACCGCCGGGCTGCTGATGGTGGCCGCGTTCGTCTCGGAGCATCGCGACTTCGGGGCGGGGTGGGTCGCCCCGCGGCCGGGGCGGCCAGGACTGGAATCGGATCGCCGCCCCCTGTTGGTGCTGGCGACCCGCCTGCACCGGGGTTCGGTCGCCGGCTGGACAGCCGGCGTCGTCGCCGGAGCGTTCTTCTTCGGAGTTGTCGCCGACCAGGCGGAGAAGATGGCAGCGGACAACCCCGCCATGAGCGACGCCCTCGCCGCGTTGGGGACCGGATCCATCACCGACATCTTTCTCACCACCGGGGTCCTCATCGTCGGTTTCCTCGCCGCCGGCTTCGTGGTCGGGGCCGTGCTTCGAATGCGGGCCGAAGAGGCCGCCGGCAGGGTCGACCCGCTGCTCGCCACCCCGACCCGCCGGATCCGGTGGGCGGCGAGCCACCTCGCCGTTGCCATGGGGGCGCTGGCAGGCATGATGGCCCTCGGCGGCCTCGCCGAAGGCCTCGGCGCCGCGCTCGTGCTCCATGACGGCTCCCGGATCGTGGCGATCCTGGCGGCGGGAATCACCATGGCGGCCGGCGTCGCCGTGCTCGGCGCAATCGCCTTCCTGCTGTGTGCATCGGTGCCACGATGGGCGGTCCTGGCTTGGGTGCCGATGGTCTTTTCGGTGGTGGCGAGCCTGCTGGCAACGGCGCTCGATCTCCCCGCCTGGGTCGTCGACCTCTCGCCGTTCCAGCACGTCCCGTCGATGCCCGCCGCCTCGTTCGAGCCGCTGCCGGTGATCCTGCTGTGCCTGGTCACCGCCGCCGTCGTCGCCGCCGGGCTGCTCGCCCTCCCCCACCGGGACGTGGGACGCACCTGAGTCCTTCCACAAGGTGGTAGGTTGCGGGATATGGAGGGAAGTGGGAACTCGGCCGCCACAAGGAGGCGTTGTCGTGCCATGAGGCGAGCTGTCTGGCTGCTGGGAATGGCGCTGGTCGCGTCGGCCTGTTCGAGTCAGCCGGCATCGACCTCCACGAGCGCACCAACGTCGACCGCCACCACGACCTCGATGGTCGCTCTACCGTCAGCGTCGGTCCCGAGCACCGAACGGGAGGCGTGGGACCTCATGATCGGGAACGACGTCTCCGATCTGACGCCCGAGCAGGTACGTGCCGCCGGGCTGCTCATCGGCGGACACCACAGAGGCCTTCCCTTTCCCCAGCTCTATCTCTCGGGTGATGAGGCGATGCGCCGTGCCGTCGAGGATGTCTTGGCTCTGCCGACTTGGTGGAACGCTCAGATCCTGGTGGGGATGACAGAGCTGGACGAGTCGAGGGCTCCTGGGCTCGAGGCGACCAGGGACGAGGTGCTGACCGCTGTGTTTGGCGAGGCGGCGCCACTGGCTCACGTCCTGATGATGTCGCTCATCTCCAGTGAGCAGGATGCTGAGGGGCCGGGGCCCTGGTACGACGTCCCTTCGGTGGTGGCACAGGTGGAAGGCGACCTCACCGAGTCCACGTTCGAGGGCTCGGTCGCGGTTGCCTCGGATACCGGGGAGCGGTCCGACTACACCGTGCGGGCCGTGAGGTCTGGTTCCAACGACTGGACCGTGGTCGACGGGTCATGGTTACAGCTCGCCGCATGGGCACCCGCCTACGCCGACATCGACCGCGGCCCGACACTGAGCATCTCGGACCTCCCGAACCTCCCCGACGAGACGATCGCGGTGGAGGTGGCGGGAGATGTCGTGTTGCTGGACCTCGACGGCGTCGCGCTCGGACACCTCCCCTTCTTCACGTGGCAGCGCCGCCGCGGGGGTCCCGCCATCGTGCTCGAGGACGCCGCCGGGGCGCGGTACGGAATCGATGGCGCTCCGCTGGACGGCTATCCGCTCGCCGAGGGGGCAGTGATCGTCCCGGTGGAATCGGATGGGATCCAGCAGTGGTCAGTCGTATACCCGGACGGGACCCGGGTCGAGGTCGTTGGTGATTGGCGGGTCGATGCCACCGGCCGGGTGGTGACGCCGGACTTCGACGCGGATTCCGCCTACGACGTCGTCGCTCGCAGGACGGTCGACGTCACCCCGGGATGCTGGGTCGCCGACGCCTCCCGCCCCGACTGGGTCCTGGCGTGCGACTTCGACGACCGCTCGGCCACCATCGAGACGCTGAGCGGCCGGGTCCTGGTGGGTGACGAACAGTGGGGCGTGCTCTATGAGGCGTCGGAATGGCCGTGGCCACTGCCCGACGGCCTGCCCGTGGCCGGCCACTGGGACGGCCTGATCCCGTCAGGCGACCGATGGCTCGGGAAGTGGTCGGGCGAGTGCGAATCCGAGGACGGGTTCCTGGTCACCGACGGTGCCGCGATCCCGCTCGGAGGACCGACCTTGGAGGAGGCACCGTCGGCTTCGGTGGGCGGTTGGACCAGCGACGGGCGGGCCGTCTTCTCCCTCTACGGCGAGGGCGCCGGCTGCGAGCAGGCCGCCGACGTCCCCGGCGTCTACCTCGCCGAGCCCGGTGCCTCCCCCACCCTGTTGTGGGACAGCGGCGGCCGGACCGTGCACGTCAGCGTGTGGGAACGGGGCTGAGGCATGAGACCGGGTGCCCGGGATCGGCGGATCCCTCGGCACGTCGAGGTTCCCCGCTACTTCATCTGACGAGCACGTCGCTCGCCGGGGCTCGTTTCACTGGACCTCTCTCGTGCCGCGGCATTGCGGGAACGTAGAGCATCCCCAGAAGTCCCCTCCGGCGTTGGCACCCTTCCGGGCGGTGCGACGCACCATCCCCGAACCACACCTGGGGCACATCGGTGCAGCGATCTCCACAGGCGCTGGCGCGGACCGTTCGATGGGTCGCCGCTGCACCTCGCGGATCATGCGCTCCAGCTCCACACCCTCGATGAGCCCGACCTCGCCAGCGGCAGCGAAGCGCCTGGCCTCGGTGGTCGCCTCGCCGCTGGTGACCAGCATGGCGCCTGTGATGCCCGCCGCGATGCGAGCGCCGAGCAGCTCCCTCACCTTCTCCACCCCCACCTTGCGGGCTTTCCAATGCTTGGCCTGCACCGCGATGGTTCCGTTTGCATCGTGGAGCACGAGGTCGATTCCCCCGTCGGGCCCGGGCCCCGTGTCGACGACCCGATACCCCTGGCGCCGGAAGGCGGTGGCGAGGAGTTGCTCGAACTCCCGCCACGAGAGTTGGCGGATGCTGTCGAGCCCCGTCTGGGAATCGAGCCGCCGGGCGTCGCGCCTTCGCTCGATAACCAAGATGCCCCACGCGGCCAGCGCCACCGTGGCCGCCGCGGGCGCCAGCGCCGGCAGCGTCGAAGCCAGCGGTCCGAACAGCGGTGAATCTGTGGCCAGACGGTGCCCAATCAGGGGGATGCCCCATTTCAAGGTGGCGTAGACACCTGCCGCCAGCGGCAACCCCAGCCACCAACGTTCTGAGATCCCGAGTCGCCGCTGCTTCGCGAGTGGTGAGGCCGAATCTGCCATTCCCCCACATTCGGCCCGAGCGACGTGCCACTTGATGCCAGAGTTCCCCTACGCCGGGGAGTACGGCTCCCCCGCATCGTGCCAGCTACCCGCCCAACCGAATCGGCTCAGCCGTAGCGTCCGTTCAGGGTCGCCTGGGCCAGCACGTGACCCTCGACGGCG
>CAYUDA010000117.1:0-5561 GCA_964443425.1 uncultured Acidimicrobiaceae bacterium | reverse complement strand
GAGTACTCCCAGTACCCGTCGAACCGCCCAGCCGCCAGCCACGCCAGGTCGAGGGCTGCCGACCCGAAGCGGCGTATCCCGTTGACGTGCTCCAACACGGCTGCCACGGTGCCGGCGTAGGCGGTGGCGTAGCGGTCGTGGTCGTAGGGGAAGCCGGTGATCACCACCGCCCGGGCCAGGTCGTCGACGGGGGAGACCGCCAGCGCTGTCCCGTCGAGGGTGGCGCCGCCGCCGGCGGTGGCGGCGAACACCTCTCCGTGGAGCGGGTCGACGATGGCGGCGGCGACCGGATTCGACCCGTCGTAGAGCGCCACCGACACCGACACCTGCGGGATGCCGTGCACGAAGTTCACGGTGCCGTCGAGGGGGTCCACCAGCCAGCGCCGCCCGTCGCCGTCCCGCCCGCTGCCTTCCCGCCCGCCGCCTTCCTCGGCGAGCAGGCTGTCACCGGGCCGTTCGGCGGCGATGAGGGCCACGATCGCCGCTTCGGAGCGCTGGTCCACCTCGGTGACGGGATTGAACCGGCCCTTGAGGTCGGTGCGGTAGGTCGAGCCGAAGCCCTCGCGCACGATGGCGGCCCCGACCTGGGCGGCGGCGACGGCCAGCTCGGTGTCGTTCATGGGTGACACTCTACGGGTGGCGCGGAAGGGCCCATTCGTATGTTGCCCGGGCCGCTCCTAGCCTGCGGACCTCGATGGCCCCGTACCTCGCTGCGCTGCTGAGTGGCCTGCTCATGTGGGCTGCCTTTCCCCCTCTCGGCTGGGGACTGCTGGCGTTTGTCGCCCCTGCCCCGCTGCTGTGGGCGCTGCGGCGGGTGGAACGTCCCGGCGGCGCCATTACGGTCGGGTTCCTCTACGGCAGCGTGTTCTTCGGGCTGCTGCTGCACTGGGTCTTCGTGTTGGGGGCGGTGGCGTGGATCCCGCTCACCATCTGGTTGGCGTCGCTGACGGCCGGGTTCGGGCTGCTGGTGTGGGTGTTCCGTCTCTGGCCGGCCAGTCGCTGGTGGCTCATCGTGGTGGGGAGCTGGGGGGTGTGGGAACTGCTGCGGGCCCGTTTCCCGTGGGGAGGATTCCCGTGGGGCTCGGCGGGGTACGCCGCGGCCGGCAACCCGGGGTTCATCGGCTCGGTGCAGTGGGTGGGACCGAGCGGCTGGACGATCCTCGCCGTGGGCGTCGCCGCCGGAATCGTGCTCATCGCCGAGGATTCGGCCAACTGGCGCCTCTTCGTCGATCCGCTGGTGGTGGTGCTCATGCTCGGTCTCGGCGGAAGCCTGATGGCGCCGCAGGCGGACGGCGACCCGATCCGGGTGGCGATCATCCAGGGCGGCTCGCCGTGCCCGGGAACTCACTGCCAGAACGAGAACCAGCGCATCTACGAGCGGCACCTGGAACTGACGAGGTCGCTGACGCCCGAGAGTGTCGACCTCGTCGTCTGGGCCGAGAACGCCTTCGGGACCCCCTACGATCCCATCACCAACGCCGACGTGCGGGCTCAGCTCAAGGATGAGGCTTCCCGTCTCGGTGCCTACATCCTGGCGAGCGGGACCGAGCGGGTCGGCGACTCCGAGTTCCTCAACCTCAACATCGTCTACTCCCCGTTCGGGGCCGAGGTGGGTCGGTACGCCAAACGCCATCCGGTCCCGTTCGGCGAGTTCGTTCCGTTCCGCGGCCTCCTCGACTTCATCCCGCAGCTCGACCAGGTGCCGCGAGACATGGTGCCGGGCGAAGAGCCGGTCGTGTTCCCGGTGAAGGAAGGCGTGGTCGGGTCGGTCATCTCGTTCGAGGGCGCCTTCGTCCGCTACCTGCGCGACGAGGCCCGCACCGGGTCACAGCTGCTGGTGGTGACCTCCAACGAGAGCAGCTACGGCACCACCCCGGCCTCGGATCAGTTCATCGGGCTGACCCGGGTCAACGCCGCCGCCATCGGGCAGGATCTGGTGCACGCCGCCATCACCGGCAAGTCGACGTTCATCAGCGCCTCCGGCGAGGTCGGCGAGAAGACGGAACTGTTCAGCGAGGACATCCTGCTCGGAGTCGTGCACTTCCGCACCGCCGGTCTCACCCTGTACGCCCGCTTCGGTGACTGGGTGCTGCTGGTGGCCGCCGCCGGGGCGGTGGCCGCGGTGGTGGTGCCGGGGGAGGGACGCCCCGAAGGCGGCCTGCGGGGACCTCCGGCCGTCTAGGAGCCGGCGCCGGCTGAGATCTATCCCTGCTCGTGGACGCCGATCGCCTCGTCGAGGATGTCGATCCCCCGGTCGAGCTCCTCGGTCGACACGTTGAGGGGCGGGATGAAGCGGATGATGTTGCTGTCGGGGCCGCAAGGCAGGATGAGCAACCCGCGTTCGTGGGCGGCCTGCCCGATCCGCCGGTAGGCCTCCGGGCTCGCGGTGCGGCCGTCGGCCTCGACCAACTCGACCCCGATCATCAGCCCCAGGCCCCGCACGTCGCCGATGGTGGGATGGGCCTCTTTCAGCTCGTTCCAGCGGTCGAAGGCGTGGTCGGAGAGCTTGGGGACCTGCGGCACGACGTCGGCGAGGGATTCGATGGTGGCGACTGCCGCCGCGCACGAGATCGGATTGCCGCCGAAGGTGGTGCCGTGCGACCCGGGGGGCCAGGAGTCCATGAGCTGCTTGGAGGCGCCGAAGGCCGACAGCGGCAGCCCGTTGGCGATCGCCTTGCCCATCACCAGCACGTCGGGCCGCACCCCGTAGAGCTGGGAGGTGAACCAGTCGCCGGTGCGCCCGAAGCCGCTCTGGACCTCGTCGGCGATGAGCAGGATGCCGTGTTCGTCGGCCAGCGACCGCAGCTCCTGGAGGAAGGCGCGCCCTCCCGGGTAGTACCCGCCCTCACCCTGCATCGGCTCGACGAGGAACGCGGCCACCTCGCCGGGAGTGATGACATGGGCGAAGAGGTAGTGGAGTTCGTCGAGGGACCGTTCGGTGGCGGCCTCTTGGGTCATGTTCCACCGGAACGGCCACGGGTAGGGGGCGATGAACACCGACCCGACGAGCGGGTGGTAGCCCTGGCGGTATTTCGCCTTGGACGTGGTGTAGGACACCGCGCCCATCGTCCGACCGTGGAAGCCACCGCGGAACACGACGATGCCCTGCCGCCCGGTGGTCTTGCGAGCCAGCTTCACCGCGCCCTCGACGGCCTCGGCGCCCGAGTTCATCGTCATGAAGCTCTCGATCCCGTCCGGGGTCACTTCACGGAGCCGCTCGCCGAGCTCGACCAGCGAGGCGTAGCGGAACACCGCCCCGGCGTGCCACAGCCGGTCGACCTGGTCGAGGATGGCCCGCTTCACGTGGGGCGGCTGGTGGCCGAGGTTGGAGACGGCAATGCCGCAGGTGAAGTCGAGAAAGCGTCGCCCATCGGCGGTGTCGACGTAACTGCCGGAGGCGGAGACGACCTCGATGTCGGTGTCGAAGTTGAACACCTTGGCGATGACGTCTTGGTGGCGTTGAACGAGATCTGACATCGGAGTCTCCTTTGGGCGGTTCGGATCGGTCGAGCGCGGCGCGACGTGCCCCGTCATGGGGCTGCGAAGAGCTGGCACCGTATGTCGACCGGTCGGTTCGTCCGCATGGCGACATTGTGACACACAAGGCCAATTCGGGCGACGGCGCAGAGAGGCGACCTATCCCGGAGGCGCCGTCGCGGCGGCGAGATCCTCGGGGGTGTCGAAGCTGCGCCAGGAGCGCCCGTCCTCTCCCCATTCCCGCCATTCGGCCGGGTCGACGAGGGTGGTCGTCACCGGTTCGCCACGGGACCCTACGGAAGCGATACAGTGAGGGTTCCCGACGAACTTGGAGAAGATCGTGAAGCGCATCGCCGCCCTGATGGCGCTCGTCGTGTTGTTGACCGGCTGCAAGATCCGGATGGATTCGAACCTGGTTCTCAACGAAGACGAGTCGGGCACCTATGCCATCGAGATGTCCGCCGACTCGGAACTTCGCCAGCTCGCCGAGGAGCAGGGCGGCGAGCCGATCGACTTCACCCAGGGCATGGAGGACGTTCCGGAAGGATGGACCGTCGAGGAGTTCACCGACGGTGACTTCTCCGGGGTCCGTATCAGCCACCCGTTCTCCAGCATCGCTCAGTTCGAGCAGGATCTCGGCGACCTCGTCAGCTTGGGCGGCGGGGCCACCACCGGGATCCTCACCGGCCTCGGCCTCAGCCACGACGGCGATCAGTTCGCCTTCGATTCTGACCTCACCGGAGTGAGCGACACCCTCGGCCAGCTCGCCGGCGGCGATCTCGGCTCCGAGATGGAAGGCGTCGACATGGGGGCCATGTTCGACCAGCTCTTCGAGGTCCGGATCGTCATCACCCTCCCCGGCGAGGTTGGCGACAACAACGCCGATGAGGTGAACGGCAACACCCTTGTCTGGAACGTCTCTTTGAGCGATGAGGGGAAGCAGCTCCACGCCGAATCGTCGGTCGGCGGCGGGAGCGGGACCGTGGTGCTGATCGCCGCGCTCGTGCTCGCCGGGCTGATCCTGCTCGGGCTCGGGACCGTCTACCTGCAGGGCCGGCGGCGCAGGAAGGAGAAGGCGGCGGTCGAGTCGATGGGTGCGTCGGACGAGGCGGCGCCTGTCGACGAGGCGGCTTCCGAGGTCGCAGACGCTTCCGAGGTCGCGGAGGCTTCCGACGCTCCCGAGGTCGCGGAGGCTCCCGAGGGGGGCGACGCTTCCGAGGGGGGCGAAGAGCCCGAGAAGCCCTAGCAGCCCGGGCTCACTCCTCGGCGAGGGCCGGGCCGTGGTCGGCCATGACTTCGCGCAGCAGATCCATCGCGATGATGATCTTTGGCGAGGTCACCGAGTAGTAGACCCACTGCCCTTCCTTGCGGCAGGTGACGAGTCCCTTCTCTCGCAGCACCGCCAGGTGCTGTGAGACGTTGGCCTGCGGGATGCCCAGCTCCGCCACCAGGTCGGAGACGGAGCGTTCCCCTTCGCGCAGGGCGTTGATGATCAGCAGGCGCTTGGGGTCGGCGAGACCGCGGCACACGCTGGCGTGAAGTCTGCTCATCTCGGACTGGACCGAGGCCATGGCGTGCACTATGGCGATCTGGCACTGTCTGATGCAAGTCAATCCCGGGAAACGGACGGGTTCCGGGGCCGGTCAGGCGAGGGGGCGGAGGAGCCGGGCGGCCGGGGGACGTCGCGACAGCGCGGCGGCGACGAGGCCGGCGAGGGCGGGGACGGCCAGGGTGACCACGAAGATCTCGAACCACGGCACCACGACGGGGTATCCCTCGTCGGCGGCACTCTGGATGAGGGCGGTGGGGATGAACCCGGCGGGGACGGCGACGATTCCGGCGAGGGCGGCGAGGAGCAGGGCGGTGGCGCCCACCACCTTGCGGCGGGTGCCGGGCCCGGCGCCGACCGCCACCAAGATGGCGTGGTCGCGCCGCGATTCGGCCGCTACCAGCGCCACCGCCACCCCCACGATGGCGACGGCGGAAAGGGCGGCGAGCGCCAGGGCGCCCTTGCGGAACGGATCGGCGCCGTAAGTGATGTCGGCGAGCGTGGTGAAGGAGGCGCCGGGATAGCGGGCGGCCAC